>JBDLIQ010000121.1:0-11228 GCA_039714775.1 Bacteroidota bacterium | reverse complement strand
TAGGGAGCAATATCCACCCCCTGGGTGAGCTCGTGCAGGGCATACTTCACCGGGTACATGGTATCAAACCCGATCAGTCCGATCCGCTCCCTGGTGATCCCGATCCGGTCAAGGGCCCTTCTCATCTCCCGGTACATCTCCACGTAATGCACCATGGCCTCGGGTTCATTACCGGGTGTCTGGTACACACCGTACTCCATCGGTTCGTTTACCGGGTTGAAGTACCGGACCGATTTCAGTTTCAAAGAATTGACCACATAATCGATCATGGGGGCCACAAAATTCTCTGCGTACTCCCGGTTGTTCTCCGGGGCCATGTTGACAATGGCGCCTCCCGGATCTTCAGTTCCCTCCGGCAGGGGAAATTCATAGTGCCGGGGAATCAGGAAATTATCCAGCAGGATGATCCTGTTGTTCTTTGTGGCCCACCCATCGAGCCACTCCAGGTGCCTGAAATGAACCGTATCGCCATTGAATTTTCCCTGCTTATCCACATGGGGATCGGGAGGCAAACCGAACCTGAACCAGCCGGGGTTCAGCTCATTCAATCCCTGCTCAATGGCATCCCACCCCTTCCGGTCATCCAGATCGGGATAGATCTGTGTGGAGAGAGGATAATTTTTCCAGCGGGCATAGTGTCCCCCTGCTCCAAGGTGCTCGAACCAGTTAAAACCAAGCCCCAGCTCTGTTGGAAACTGAGCCTCCGGCCAGGTATCATATGTGGCCTCTTTCACTCTTCTGTTTTTACCGGGTTTGGCTTCCATATTTTCACCTTTCCCTCCTTTTTCACTGCCAACCGCACCTTTCAGAGGCATGGCTGCCAGACCGGCAGATACAACACCCCCTGTTTTCAGGAAGAACCTTCGGTCAACTCTTTGAGATTTCTTTTTCATATTATCAAGACAATTGCAAACTGCACATGCATTACCCGGGGCCTGCTATTCTTACTGTTTCCATAACAGGGCAATTCCGTCGGGTGCATCCAGGACCAGCTCTCCATCGGGACCCGTGGTGTACTCCTTTTCTGACCAGAAATCATAATAGGTTCCCCTGGCTGCTTTCAGGTAGACACTGCGGCCCTCCCTGTTCAGTTGTCCATCTGCCATCACCAGGGTCAGTGAACCCTTCTCCACTTTAACCGGGATGGTATAGATAAAATTCTTGGCGGAAACTGAAGTAACCTCACCTGACAAAGAGCCGCCTGCCTTTTTAATGAGTTCATAAACCATAGGGATCAGGTCATTATCATATAAAAGCGATGCGGCCAGGTAGCCACGCACAAAAATGATCCTGCCCTTTCCGTAGCTCCTTTCCCATACAAGGGGCTGGTTGTCCCACACATACCGCGGCTCATCCCACGATCTCCAACTCTTCTCGTCGCTGAATTCACCGTTGAACCTTGACAACACCAGGTTGCCGGCACCGGCACCATTAAGTTCCAGATCCCACCCTTCAGAGTTGGTCTCCAGTCCCACAGCCCTCATGCCCAGCTCCCCGGTCATTCCCCCGGGCCAGGGGTAGTGCATCTCACTGCTGTATTCTCTCCGGCCCGACGGAGCGTCCAACAGGATGGTACCACCCTTTTTTGCATACTCCAGCAGCCTTTGACCCAAAGGTTCATCCCAGGCCAGCAGATGGGCTGCAATCACTAGCCCTTTGGGATCGACCTTTGACTCAAAATCGTCCGAATAGGCCAGCGTGGTGGAGATACCGCATTGAAGCAGCACCGTGCCCAGCAGGCCCTGTCCCTGCATCCCGTCATTAGCCGTGCGGCCCGGCACCTGACCAATATGTCCGATCTTCTGCTCGATGTGTTCCAGCGCGTTGGACCTGGGATCGGTCAGGATCAGCGCTTTAGGCTTGGAAGCCGACCAGCTTCCGGTCTTTTCAAATGCTTTGTTCAGCACATCATGCACCCTTTTAATGGATTCGGTCCGCACACTGGGCTGGTCGAGATTATCCACCAGTCCCCAGTCGCCCGTTTCAAAGTCGTTCCTGCGGTGGTTAAAGGCCCACCCGGTCACCGAACTGGCTCCCGAAGCAATTCCGGCCAGGTAGAAGCGTGCCAGCTCATCAGGATAGACATCATTGGGACGAAAGCTTGAATTCACCGTATTGCCGGTCTGCACCTCAGTGATCTCAACTAGTGTGCCGGGATCAAAGCTGCCCAGGTACTTCACACCCAGCGACATCAGTGCCGGGAACTGGCTTCTTTGGGCAAACCTGAATTGCCAGGCCGGGTGAAAACTGGCGCCGATTACATCGGCCAGCTCCACCAGCCCGTCGATCCCGTATCCGTAAGCCGCATGATTCTCAAACACATTGCTGGGATTGATGGAGATGGGGGTTTTCGGGTCAATCTCCCTCAGAATATCCTTGATCCAGGTAAGCTCATCCACCAGCCACGCTTTTCTGTATTGCCACTCTGCAAACCAGGGGGCATACTTGTTCCAGACAAATTGCCTGTGGTGCTCGCCGGGCACATTCTCTGCAAAAGGGATCTCGTCAAAACTCTCATAGCCCGTATACCACTCATGGTTCAGTCTCTCAAGGTCACCCCCGTAATACTCCTTTACCCACTCCCGCCAGAAAGCGAGCCGCTCTTCTGTCAACATGGGATAATCGGTTGGCTCGTTCCACAGCAGCCATTGTCCCAGTCCCGGGTGGTCATGGTAACGCTCCACACACTCCCTGATATACTTCTCCATAGGCTCCCGCTGTTCGGGAGAGATAAATCCTGAATAGGAGTGCAGGGTGGAAGGTGTACCGATATGCCACGGTCCCGAATTGGCTGTCAGTGTGGCCTTAATCTTTATCCCGTTTTTTGCTGCCGCCTCAAAGGCCCAGTCAAACACATGGAAATCGTACTCACCGGGTTTCTCTTCGATCCACGGCCACATGAGAAAGAGGCGGGCCCATCCATGTCCCGATTCGGCGGCCACCTTAAAGAGGTGCTCGACCCGTTCCTTTGTGTCTTCCTGCTCAAGCCATATCTGGTTTCCGATAAAATCGCTGGCCGGCTGCACCTGGGCACTACCATGTGATAATACTCCTGAAATAATCAGAACAACGAATAATAAAATGGTTTTTTTCATCTGTATCATATGATTCTAATATGTATTATTCTGCAGCTGGTCCTATTTTGTAATGGTAAATTTATATGAACCCGCTTTTAACTCATGCACTTCACCTCCGGGCAAATAGAGCGTGGCCGAGCTATTAGGCGGTATGGTTACCCTGTAATGCAGCTCCTCCCCTTCCCGTTCCCAGGCAGAGACAATCTCCCCATAAGGACCATGATGGGAGACACTGAAATCATTCAAACCCTCAGCAAAATAAGGCTTCAAGGTAAAATATTTGAAACCGGGATTGTTCTCATCCACCCGGATACCTCCAAGGGCCTTATAATACCAGCCGCTGATGTCCCCGAACATGATGTGATTCAGGGAGAGATCATCATTCGCTTCCACATCCCAGTTCTCATACATGGTTGTGGCCCCGTTGACGATCCACCATCCCCAGGAGGGATACTCTTTTCTGGAAGCCAGATTCCAGGCAATGTCCGGGTAACCATTCTCGCTCAGTGCATTCAGTATGGCACGGGAGCCAAGCAGCCCCACATCCATCTGCATATCGTTTTCGATGACTGAATTGGCCAGGTTGGATGCCACCTTCTCCCGCATATCCTCAGGCACCACTCCCCAAAAGAGTGCCGAGCTCATCTCAGTCTGAAACCCGGAGGCATAGATGCCTTTCTCACTGTCCAAAAATTTCCCATTAATGGCCTGCTTCACCTGATCAGCCAAGCCGGCATACTTTTCAGCATCTTCCTGCTTATCCAGGATCGCTGCCACCTTAGAGAGGATCAGGGCATCGGTGTAGAAGTATAGAGAGGATGTCAGCTCCACACTTGAAACTGACTTGATGGGAACCCAATCGCCCAGTCCCCATTCAGTCAGGTGTTCAGGACTGACCTCATCCAGGTGGTCCACATACCGCTTTATGGCTTCATAGTTCTCCTCCAGGATGCGCGTATCTCCTTTATAGAGATAGTGGTACCAGGGCAGCACAGCAATGGTACTGGTCCAGTCGGGACCGTTGGCCCAGTGGTAACCCCATCCCGAGGTGGGGATGATCGCAGGCAACACACCGTCCTCACGCTGCTCATCCCGGTGATCGTCCATCCATTTCTCAATCACCTTAAGGGAGTTGAAATTACAGAGCGCCATCTCCACAGCATTAAGTGGGTCCCCGGTCCATCCGTTCTTCTCCCGCTGGGGACAGTCGGTAGGGTATCCAAACAGGTTGGAGAGGTAGGAGTTATTGCCTGCCTCCCATATCTTATTAAGAAGGGTATCAGACGATTGGATAAAACCGACCTGCTCAACATCGCTGTGCATAAAATAACCGGTCAGGCTCTCCTCTGTAAGCTCTAGCGGCCTGTCGGAGGTTACCTCCACATACTGAAACCCCTTATAATTGAAGTGGGGCATGAAGGTCTCTTCTCCCCCTCCGTTCAGGATGTAGATATCAGTCTGGAATGGATCGGTCTCATCGGTGGGACGGTAGTGCACATCGATGCCTGACATGTCGATCCTGCCATCCTCTCCCAGCTGCTCCCCGTGTTTCAGGCGGATGACGGTTCCGGATTCAGCGCTCACCTTAAATTCTGTGACACCGGCAAAAACCCGTCCCATGTCATACAGATAGGTCCGGTCATCAATTTTCCTGAGGTTTTTCGCCGCAATGACCTCCACATTTTTTATAGCCGGCATCACCTCGGCAGTGATGTTTTCGGTGGGAGCTGCCACATTGATAGCATTTTTCCAGGCGCTTTCATCAAAGCCTGGTTGGTTCCATCCATCCTGGCGCAGCCTGTTGTCGATATGTTCAGCCGTGTAGATGCTGTTGAAGACCACATGGCTCAGGGCAGTTTTCCAGTCAGCACCCGTTGTGATCACCTCCCTTGTCCCGTCTTCATAGGTGAGGTGCAGCTCCATCATAAACCGGGGATGGTTCCTCCAGGGAGCTTTATCAAAATACCAGACCGCGGTACTCTGGTGGTTGTACCACCCGTTTCCCAGCAACACCCCAATGGCGTTTTCCTGTTGCTGAAGCAGGGAGGTGACATCGCGCGTGATGTAGAGAACCCTTCTGTCGAAGCGTGTATATGCCGGGGTCAGGCGTGCATCACCCACCTTTTTTCCATTGATATAGAGCTCATGCAGACCGGCCGACGCAATGTAAGCCCGTGCAGAAGCGACCTCCTTTTCAACAGTGAATTCCTTTCTGAACCAGGGGGCCGGTTTAAGATCGATATCTTCCGAATCGGAGATCCATTCAGCCTGCCAGTTGCCGCTCTCCATCATGCCTGTTTCGAAGGATGCAACTTCGGGGAGTTCACAAGGTTGGTCCTTTTCATTCCAGATCTGTACGCTCCAGAAATACTTTGTGAAGGGTTTCAGCGCCTCTCCATCATAGGAGACAAGCATGGCATCAGAATCTACCTTCCCGCTGTTCCAGGCATCACCCTCACCCTGGCCAACAGACTCCGGATTGGTTCCCACAATCACCTGGTAGGCGGTCTGACTGGCCCCCTGTCTCTCATCGGCCATCTGCCAGTTGAGTCTTGGGGTTTCCGTATCAAGCCCCAGAGGATCCTGCATATGTTCACATCTCATATTTATAACTTCATGTTTACCTGTGTTGTCTGCAGTGCAGGCAGCAATCAACTGCATAACAACCACCGCTGCGGTGATTAGTATCGTCCTGTTTGTTCTTTTCATCTTTTAATGTTTATTTCAGCTCCTTCTGATGCAGCTTTTTTAATGTTTATACAACTCGGCTACTGCCAGAAGCCCCCAATAATTATCAACCAGAAAACCTTCGTAGCCCCAACATTCACCGTCCCAGGTTTGCCAGTCTTTGGTCATACCATTGTCGCACTCGCCCTGGAATGCTCCATTTTCAATTGCTTTTAAAAGTGGGAACATGATCATCTCTGCATCTCTCTTTCTGCCTAAACTGTATAGTGCCTTAATTGTAAAATATACATAGTTACCCGAAACTCCGCCATTTTCGTAATGTTGCCAACCTGCGGTCGAATCATCGGTCGGATTACCTCCCCAACGGGGATCGAAGTGGGCGTAATCCTTTTTTGGAATATTTATTAAGTTACCCGGCAATCCTTTTTCAAAGTTTGAATAGCCGACATCTTTCATTTTGGCAAGCATGGCATCCATAATTCTATTCCCCTGCTCTTTTGTTACCAAACCATAACTGATAGCCATTCCATTTACGAAAGTAAAATAGTAATCGTGCAATTCACCATCCTCACTCTTCCATCCTGCCAATACCCCGGTTTTTGGATTAAAAAATGTATCGTAATAATTTTCCCTGATTTTTCCTGCAAACCTGGTGTAACGTTTTACCGAGTACTCATCACCCTTTAATTCACATAGTTTTATGAAACGTTTTATAGCACTATATGCCATTGCATTTGCGTAGGCATCTTTATGACCAAACCCAATCGTATCCCACCAGTTTGAAGGGCGCATATTGGTTTCTCCCGAGTATGAATTCGAATTCCCGCTAAATCCATATTCCATTAAACCGTCGTGGTCTTTATCCCTGCTCATGATCTCTTCTGCCCAACTAACGAGCCCGTTGTATTTTTCAGTCAGCCACGCTTTGTCTTCGCTTCCCTTATAGTAATTACATGCAGCAATCAATAACGATGGATAGGCATCCAGTGATGCTGACTGACCGCCCCAGCGCACATTAGGAAAAACATCAATATCTCCCCTGTAACCAAAATGTCCGTAACCTTTTTGTCCGGCCAAATACCTGTCAACTGTCATTTTCACCAAATCAATAGCACGTAAATCATCAACGAGATCAGGTGCTGCAACTGCCAATTCGGAATAACCGTACTGAACAAAAGTACACGAATCGCTTGTGGTGTTATTTGCCAGTACCTGCAGGTGAGGATTTACCTGAAATGTATTGATATAATTACGTCTGTAACCATCAAATCTGGGATCGTTTTCTATTCCGGTTACTTCTGGATATATGGCAGCTATTTCGAAAGTGTATTCTACAAATCGATCAGTTTTTGTTGCAGGGGGAAACGACAATTTTACATATTTTTTAGCGTGAGCTGCATCAGCGGTTAATCTTTTTCCTGAATAATCTATTGTTTTTACCTGCTCAGACCGTACCCTGAACGACCCCATGTCGGGCAGATGTAACACTCCCGGGAGGTCAATTTTATTCTCTTCATGAACAATCCCCAGCATTGTAACATGGTTTTTACTCTGGTTGAAATGTAAAGTCCATGGAACATTATTCTCAACATAGTTTGAGCGGAGAACAAAGCCTTTTTCCGTTCTTTCAAACTCCCATGCAGAGACAGGGCTGTCTTTTAGAAAGTATTTGGCTGACTTTTTGTCGATTTCTGAGGTGAACAAACTTTCATCCCTTAGCTCATCCAATTTTAAGGGGTTGTTACTGAGCTTATTCTTTCCCAAAGAATCAACCGAAAAATAATCGAACTCCGGGTATCCCTTTTTCAAGGAATACTTAAAGTAACCTTTTTTACCTTTTGCAGGCGCATTTGCCATCAGGTTGCCAATGGGTCCTGTAGCGGTTAACATCCCTGCTAACGCCACTCTTTTTATTGCCTCACGTCTGTTAATGCTCATAGTATTTTATTTTAAAGTAATAATCTTTGCCCATGGTTTCCAGACAATAACTAAATCGATTTAGTTATCTCTTGTAAACATACACAATATTAGGTGATATGAAAAAATATAGCTATTCCTTTTTCAGCATCTGTATCCTGATCCATCATAATGGTATCCGCTGCAATTCCATTGATCCAGAGGGCACTCATCCTGGTAAGCTGAATCCTCTAAAATTTATATGGCGGCATTTTTACTTGCATGACCAGGCATTTTTGCCTAACTTTCAGCATGAATCCGTATGATGAAATCAATTCCCTGCCGGAGAGACTATCCGAAAGCGAGGTATTATACTGGCTGGATAACAGAGAGATCAACTGGACCCATTTGAACCTGTTAAAGGAGTACTCCTCCACCACCGACCAGGTTATTTCGGGCTGGCTTAACATCAGCGTAAGGACCCTGAGAAATTACAGAAAACCTGATAGCAAGATCAAGGACAATATTAAAGAGCACTTGCTATTACTGCTATCTCTCTACAAGCATGGAATTAACATTTTCGGGTCTGCCGACAGCTTTAATGAGTGGCTGAATGGTGAAAATTTTTTCTTTGATGGGGAAGCCCCCTCCAGGTTACTCCATACCATAAGTGGAATCAGATTTGTGGACAGCAGGCTTACCGGGATGGAATATGGAGATAATGCCTGAGTATGGAACTATTCCGGATCACACGAAAGCAGTACTCCAATAGCGTTGAAGCCTCAGGGATGGTGGCCAGATGGAACCTGAACGGCCAGTATGTTGTTTACACGGGGGCGACCCGATCCCTCTCTACGCTGGAGCTGCTGGTAAACAGGAAAAATATAAATCTTGCCGGAGAATACACCTGCATGGTTATTACCGCAACAGACAACGCTCACCTGGTACAACAGATCAGGATGACAGACCTGCCGGATAACTGGAGATCCAGAAAAGCCCTGTCTGTTCTGCAACAGATTGGTACGGAATGGTATAACAGTCGAAAATCTCTATTCCTAAAAGTTCCTTCGGCTGTAATCCCGGCAGAATATAACTTCCTTATAAACACCAGGCATCCTGATTTTCCGGAAAATATTTCATTAATACGTACTGAGCCCTATTTTTGGGACAAACGTCTCTTTTAACAGCTTCATTCTAGTACCAGATCATTCATTCCAGCTTGACACCTTGATCTCACCTGCAAACGCACCCCTGCCGGATCTCCAGTGAATGGTTCGCTCTTCCCCGGGAAGCATCTCAAAGTAATTGTCCTCAAAATCGACCCCGTCGGCATAGAGGCTGACCACCCTGGCCCACTTTTTTGATTTCAGTGTAATGCTTCCTTCCGTTCCCCGGTTTTGCTTTGTTATTTTCAGTGTGTTTTCCGGGTAGATAACATCCTGTGGCAGACCGGGGGTCCAGTAGCTGCGGTCGTAGCCCTGCTCGCCATACCGGATTTCACATACCAGCATCGCATCATTCCCGAGCATCTCCTTGATCTCCCCCATGGGAAGCCTGAGGGCCTCCTTGCTGCTATTGGCCGGGACCAGGATCTCCAGCGCTCTGGCCAATCTCAGTTTTCCTCCACCTGTAGGCTGGATTCTTATTTCAACCGCCACTTTCTGATCCTCCATCATATCGCTGGTTACGTACCAGACCAGCTCGTTGTCCTCCACTTGCGAAGCTGCAATGACCGGACGCATTCCGGCAGCAGCCCCATACCATCCCGCCTTGCGATCGCCCCAGTAGTCTGTCATGCTCCATGAAGCCGCAGGCCAGCAATCATTAAACATCCAGAACTGTATGCCACTGGACCAAAACTTGCGGGCTCTTGCCGTTTCCATGGAGAGGCGGATAAATTCATACTGAATATATTCCAACTGGCGCAGGCGCCTCTCATTATCCGCACCGGGATCTCCGTAGAGACCTCTTGATTGCTTATCGAAGAGTTCGATGAACGATACGGCATGAGCTCCGCGCACAGAGGGGTCATGCATATGAAAATCGAGCATGTAATTGTCCGTCAGATCCTCCTGGTTCATAAATTTAAGCAATGTCTCCTTGGGAGGTATGCCTCCGGCCACCGATTCGCTGTTATAGCGGCCTATGTTCTTTCGGATGAAATGGCGGTAATCCCTGAGACTGTCAATCCCCCCCAATATCATGTCATAATCAAATTGCCCTCCCAGATGGCAATCCCCTGAAAGAAGTGAGTTCATTGTGGCCGTATCATTGCCCATTGGGCTGGTGATACGAAACTCCCTGGAAGGGTCCAGTTCCGCTACCAGCGGGGCCGTTATTGAATCATGAAACGTTTTTCCAAACCAATTTTGCGTAGGTTTAAAACCTAAACCAAGTTCATTGTCTCCCGCCCAGAGTATAAGGCTGGGGTGGTTTCTCTGCTGACGGATCACCATGGCAAACTCCTTTTCCAGAAGTGCAGCAAACTCCGGATCACCGAATGGATAATCGGCACAGGCAAGCATAAAATCCTGTGTAATCATAATCCCCATCTGGTTACATACATGAAAGAATTCTTCCGGCTCATAAATCCCGCCACCCCAGATTCTTAACACATTCATACCCGCATCGCGTGCCTGGCCTAGTATCCGTCTGTAATCTCCTTCAGTAACGCGGGCCGGAAAGGGATCGGCAGGCACCCAGTTGCCTCCTTTGCCAAAAATGCGTTTCCCGTTAATAACAATGGTAAAGGAGCTGCCGTGGCCCTCTTTGTCCGGGATCTGCTCCAGACTTGCTGTACGGATGCCGGTTTCAACTGTTTTGCGGTGAAGCACATTGTGCCGGACATCATAAAGCACGGCCGTCACCTTATATAAAGGCTGTTCACCTGCCCCGTTGGGCCACCAGAGTTGCGGGTGTTGAATATCCGCATCAAACTTCATGGATTGTGATGTGAGCTCAAATGATCGCTCCCATACTACATTGTTGTTGGGATCACTGATCGAAAGTGTGGCATTTTTAGCTGTTTCGCCCATGCTGGCGGAAGAGAGTTCGAGTTTCAACCTGGCCTCTTCTTTCGATATACGCTCTGTATAAATAAACAGGTCATCGATGCGGACGTTGGGGTATGAAACAATCCGGCAGGATTTCCAGATCCCCATGGTGACAAAGCGATGCACCCAGTCCCAGCCATAAGTGGCCTGCATGCGACGGGTATATACCCGGGTATGTTCATAGGCTGCCGGATACTCCCTCTGCTCGGCCCGGGTGCGCACCACCTCAGTGGGAGGGTGAAAAATTACCTCCAGCACATTGCCCTTCTCCTTCAGCTCCCCTCTGACATCATACTCATAAGGCTGGAACATATTGTTGGTACTCCCCAGCTTCACACCATTGAGGAAAATGTCGCTGTAGGTATCCAGTCCATCAAATTGAATGACGGTCCAGTTCCTGTTCACCCCATCAGGCAGGTCAAATCTCTTTTTGTAGTGCCATTCCCAATGCTCGGGCCACTGGCAAAGTTCGGCATTATCCCGCCAGAAAGGGTCTTCAATATGGCCTTCCCTT
>JBDLIQ010000120.1:0-11360 GCA_039714775.1 Bacteroidota bacterium | reverse complement strand
CTGTCTTAATAAACCTGCGGGTATGGACTCCTGCTCCTGTTTCGATGACCATCATGTAGACTCCGTTTTCTAACTGTGACAGATCCAACTGCTCCTCTGTTGTGCCTCCCCACTGTGTGGAGCGGTGTTGCATGAGCGCTCTTCCTGTCAGGTCGTACAGGTGAAGGGTGATCTCATCCGGGTGATCTCCACCCACACTGCGGATCCTGATGTTCAGGATGTCCGATACCGGGTTGGGGAACAGGGAAACCTCAAGTACCTGCCGGTGCAGGATTGCAGTACTGGTGTCGGTCATCACGTTGCTCTCCCCCGGTGTGTACTGCTCCATCGCTATCCAGTTGCTGGTTCCGTCAGGGTACCTGCCAGAAGAGATGTTCATCAATTGAGGGCCGTAAGAGATTGTATCGATCCAGACTGTACTGTTTCCGGAGAGGTAGGAGAGCCCGATCTTTTCACCTGCAGCATCCATCCTGAAATCGAGGTGCAGCGGTCCGGCAGACTGGTTGTCATCGGCAAAGAAGACCAGCCAATCGGAGGCAGCCACCGTGGTCACCTCCGGTGATCCGTACGGGATGCGCCATTTTGTTGGAAATTCCAGGCTGTCTGTAAAATAGAGCCCTGCCATATCCACATCTGCATCGCCCGGGTTATAGATCTCGATCCAGTCCCCGTCATTTCCTGTTTCATCGAACCATGCGCCCTGGTTCAGGGCCATAAACTCATTGATGAACAGCTGCAGGTCAAGCTGAACAGTTTCAGTAACCGGTGTGATGGTGATTCCGCCTTCCGGATGCAATACAACCGGGTTGCCCTCTACCGTATATGTTTCACTCTCTAACCGGATACCACCCTCCATCTCCAGATCAAAACTGATATCGGAGCTGGTAAGACTGGTCTGGTGGATCTCAACGGCAATGGTATTGATGCCGGGTTGAAGCAGCTGCCCATCCAGGGTATATACAAAATAGGTGGTTTCGCCGCCATCACCTACAAATGTTGTTGCAAAGGTGCCCGGCAGAATATCTCCGGCCGGCATATTGTCCCTGAGTATCTCCGTTCCATTCACATAGATGACAGCTCCGTCATCCCGCATCAGGCGGATTTTGTACCTGTCGAAAAGTGAGGGGTCTGCCACCTCAATAGTGGTCCTGAAGTAGTAGGAGGTATACTTATTCTGATCATCACCGCCGTATTCCAGCACCGTGGACTCGCCACCGTCACCGTACCCCAGCTCACCCGCTCCCGAGGGCCATGAAGCGTCATTGAAGGATGACTCCTTCCATGCATCACCGGGGTAGGTTCCGGTGTCATTGTACCTCCAAACAGAATTGCGGGGAAGCAGGATGGTGTCGTACAGGCCACCGGTGGTAACTTCCCAGTGCAGGAGACGGTACCCGGGATCGGGATGGTATTCCAGGTTCAGCTCGGTGGCTGTTATATATTTACCCACCAAACCTTCCCGGGGAACAGAAACGTTGTTGACAATAACCTCACCATGGGTTGTGGAATCGATCCGGAGCTCCACAACGGAGCCCAGCGAGAAGAAGTTGCGCATGTTGTTCCAGACATTGTCGGGCCGCTGGGTAGCATATTGCCTCAGTCTGGCCACCCGCTGAGCCCAGTCAGCCATTGAGCCTGGCTGATTCCAGCGGTCAATGTGCGCCGGGAATGCAGCCTGAATGTTGTTGTAGAGGGAGTCAATCACCCCGATTACCCTTTCGCTTTTGAAAGTGGTATTCAGGTGCATCATATAGGTCTGAATGAATTGGTTTCGGAAACCTTCATTCTCAAGGAGGCGGCGAATCTGCAGTGTGGACCATGCGGGATTGGGCCAGCCGGTCCCGTTGGGTAAGGTGGCAAAAGAGAACATATCTTTAGCCGGATTAAAATCATAGAGGCCCAGTCCGAACTCGGTATCAAAAAGGATCCACCTCCATTTTCCTCCATTAACACGGTCCCTCCAGCATTTCTGGTTGTTACCCGGCCAGTCATGGTTAGCATAATAGAGCTGGGTAATCAGGTAATCGATGTAGGAGTCGATGTCGATCTGGTTGGCTACCACATTGTATTTATTATCAGATTCCAGGGAGTTCTGTTCGAGGTAACGTTTCAGGTTGTCATAGGCTGTCCTTGTTCCTGCAAACACTTCGGAGCCATTCTTAATGAAGTCCAGGTTTTCGGCCGGGATCCCGTAGTTGGAGGTCACCCAGTGCTCATTGGCCTTCTCCCTCAGGTTATGGATCCCCCAGTAGGCGCCGTTCAGGAACATATCCACAGGCTCATATGCCTGGTAATCAATATCCATCACCCGGGCAACGCTCTCCTGGATCACCGCATCGATCAGGTATGTGTTTCCAAAATCATTGCCTGCGTTTCGCAGGATCAGCCCCTTAAAGAGGTCGATATCTTTTTCCCTGAAGAAGCGGTAGTCCATGGAGTTGTCACCATACTCATTGCGGGCAAAAATACCGAGTGATTTCAGTGGAAACTGCCGGCTGCAACCCCCGTGGATCTTCATCCCGCCATCAATCTGAAACTGCACAGCACCCTGGGTATCAATATACTCCATGCTCACGGGCCGCTCCCAGGGCTGGTTCCAGTTCCGGTTTTGATCTGTACAGTATCCGGGAATCCCGTTGGTACCAACCACATAGATCCCAATCTGATCGTCCCAGAGGTTGTCGGGATCGGTGGAGAGGGAGACTACAGGCAGTGTAAGACCGGTGGTGGTGATGTAACTGGCAGTGGTAATCTCTCCCGGTTCAGAACCATCCACCCATTGACGGGCCCTGATCACCCTGTTTGAGTTAATAGCTATGGAACCGGTGTATATGGGGTCCGAAATGTCAGGCGGAGATCCGTCAAGGGTGTAGCGGATGGTGCCACCAGGATCATCTGTTGAAAAATATACACGGGTTCCGGTAGGATAGAGTCCCGCCGCCGGTTCAAAATGAACCTCTCCTGCCAGCTGGTAAGCCGAGGCCTGGTCGTTAGTGGTTCCCGGGGTGGGATTGCTGAAAAAGGCCGGATTCCCATCTGATGAGATCCCGTAAGAGGTGTTCTCATACATCCTGGGGTAGGTGAGCGAATCGACATCCAATCTTACAGCAGAATGAAGCAGTAGTGTTTCACCAGCCACATCCAGTTTGAAGTTGGTGTGGATTCCATTCAAAGTATCACCGGTACCATCGGCCCACAGCAGTAAATATCCTTCCGCGGGAACCTCGGCACTCTGAGGAAATCTCCATTTGAATAGATTGGCAGGGTTATCGGTCAGGTGGTAACTACCCATCGGGACCGGTGTGGAGGAGCTGTTGTATATCTCGATCCAGTCGCCCGATTGACCGGCAAGGGGGTTGTTTAACCCAGTTGTATTCAGGGCATTCACTTCGTTAATTTGCAGCTGTCCAAACAGGGACATGCCCGGCATAATGATAGAGAATATAAGTGCTGTAAATGTGAATCGCATGGTTAGAAATTGGGGAAGCAAAGATAGAAAAACAATTCAGGAACCGGACAAAGTGATAACTTTGGGGCCCAAACCAAGACCTATGGCCAGGAGTAAGAAGGACTTTCCCCTTCACGATTTTTACAGCGATATCCATCCCACCTACGACCGGGTGAACCGGATCTTTACATTTGGGAGGGACAAGGTCTGGAGGAGAAGGGCTGCAGGGGCCTGTTTGCAGGGAGACCCTGAAAGTGTACTGGATGTCTGTACCGGAACCGGTGATTTTATCCTGGAGGTGGCCAGGCAGACAGCTGGAAAGAGCCTCTCCCTCTCCGGTTATGATTTCAGCAGGGAGATGTTGGATGAGGCCCGGCGAAAGGCTAAGGAGAGGCCGGATGTTCCCGGATCTCCACCCATCGATTTTCTGGAGGGGGATGTGGGGGATATGCCTTATCCCGATGACCATTTCGATGCCATGGGAATCACCTTCGGGATCCGGAACCTGGTGTATGAGAACGCTGCCGCCAGGCAACACCTCCGGGAGCTTTTCAGGGTACTGAAACCCGGCGGAAGGCTGATCATTCTGGAAAGCAGCAAGCCTGAAAACCGTCTGTGGCGCCTGTTCAACAACATTTACCTTCAGCTCTTCCTGCCTTACCTGGGGGGACTTCTTTCAGGTAACCTGAAGGCTTACAGCTACCTGGCAAAGTCCTCAAGAAACTATTACAGCATCGGGGAGATGGGATCGATCCTGGAGGGAACAGGGTTTAAAATGCTCAGTAGCAGATCACTGTTCCTCGGGTCGGTTATGCTGCTGGTAGCCGGGAAATAATTGTTTGATTATGTATATTTAACCCTGAAAAAGAACCGGGATGACCATCGAAGAGATCAACAGGATTTGCAAAGGGACCCTCATGGATCTTCTGAAGATCGAATTTACAGGCTACTCTGATACCCATGTGGAGGCGGAGATGAAAGTCACCTCCGATCTGTTCCAGCCGGGGGGCTCGGTGCATGGCGGAGCCCTGATTGCCCTGGCCGAGTCGGTGGGCAGCGCAGGATCGTTTTTGCAGGTTGACCCGGAGAAGTTCCATGTCTATGGATCAGTAGTCAACAGTCAGCACATTACCCCGGTTATGGAGGGTACGCTGCATGCAGTGGCCAGGTTGATTGTCAAGGCTGATTTCAAACATATATGGGATGTGGAAATAAAAGACAACCGGGGAAAACTTATCTCCATCAGCCGTGTTACCAATAGTGTAAAACCCAAGCATGGACAGAGCGCTTAATCACATCCAGACCCTCTCTATTTCGAAAAACCTGCCTTTTGTAACATTCCGGCTGCCCGGACAGGAGCGCTCCACCACATACATTCAGACCTCGCCAGGAGATGTGCAATGGAGGTCGGTGCTTGATATTGAAAATGAGACGGGGTTCATTATGGCGCCGTTCGATACCCGGAACGGACATCCCTATCTGTTGGTTAAGCCGGATCTGGTTCTGGAGACGGGAAGCATCAGTAAAGCGCAGATCAACCAGGTGGAGAGTCTGGAGGAGCGGCCAGCTCCGGTGTGGTCCGATCAACCTCCGGTGATTACAGGCCGGGAGGTCTATATGGATCAGGTGAATGATATTAAATCAACCATTGCCGGTGGCGCGTTTCAGAAAGCGGTACTCTCCAGGATCAGGGTGATTGATGGGAGCTATTTCTCTCTGGTTCCCAAACTCTTCCAGGCCATCTGCCGGAAGCATCCCAATGCCCTTGTCTACCTTTTTAAGAGTAACGGACATTTCTGGATAGGAGCCTCACCAGAACCGCTGCTGAGGTTGCGTGGTGGCAGGATATCCACGGTCTCTCTTGCAGGGACAAGACCCTTCGCGGAAAAGCACATGAATATCGACAGGTGGACCGTAAAGGAGGTGCTGGAGCAGGAGTATGTCACCAGGTACATTCATGATGTGCTGCATGCATTTGATATCAGGGATTACAGGGTCACCTCCCCCTATGTGAAAAAAGCCGGAAACCTGGTTCACCTGAGGACCGATTTTTCGCTTGGTTTTGAGAGGGTGAACGGAAGGCTCTGGGAGCTGGTGGAAGCACTTCATCCTACACCTGCCGTGGCGGGACAGCCCAAGGAGGATGCCATCCGGTTTATCAAGAGTCTGGAGCCGCACGACAGGGCCTATTACACCGGATTCTTCGGACCTGTCACCCATGACAAGGAGATCGACCTCTTTGTGAACCTGCGTTGCCTGAAGATCACCCCGGGGTACCTGGCTCTTTACGTGGGAGGAGGGATCACCCTCGATTCTGATCCGGCCGACGAGTGGGATGAGACCCGCCTGAAGGCAGAATCATTGTTGAAAATTTTGCGCACCTATATTAAGAACCTTGACCGGGCCGATGCAGCACAACCAACATATCGCTGAGCTGGCCCCCCTGCTTTCCGGCTTTGGGATCGGTCATGTGGTGATCTCTCCCGGCAGCAGGAACGCACCCCTTACACAGCTTTTCACTTCGGATGATTCGTTCCGCTGCACCAGCATTGTGGATGAACGCTCTGCCGGGTATGTGGCCCTGGGTATGGCCAGGCAACTGGACCAACCTGTGGCGGTGGTTACTACATCGGGCACCGCAGTCCTCAACCTCGCTCCGGCTGTGGCTGAGGCTTACCACCAGGAGATCCCGCTGCTGGTGCTAACGGCCGACCGCCCCCTGGAGGTGATTCCTCAATTTAACAACCAGTGGATCGATCAGGAGGCACCCTTCTACTCCTTTACCAGGGGCTCCTTACAATTACCCATGCTGTATCAGGAACCGGAGGATCTGGAGCAGATGACCGGTCATGTGGAGCGGTTGCTGGCTGAGGCAACCACAGGAACCCGCGGACCGGTGCATATCAATGTTCCCCTGGCAGAACCCCTTTATGAAAAGCTGCCTTCACCTCTCCTGGGGAAAAGGGGTCCGGTGAGTGGTACCCACGGGAAGCAGAATGTTCCAGGTGAACCGGAGCAGGCAGTGCCTGCATCCATCTCCGCTGACAGCAAGATCCTGGTACTGGCAGGGATGGGCTTACCCGATAAGAAGATCCGGACCAGCCTGGAGCGCCTGGTGCAAAGCAGGCAGGCTGTGGTGGTGGCGGAGAACATCTCCAACCTGGCTGCAGAGGATTTTTGTCTCCATCCGGAACTGCTCATGGCAGCGTCGGGGGAGGATCAGCGGAACGATCTGAAACCGGATTTACTACTCTCTTTCGGGGGACAGATGGTTTCGAAACGGCTGAAACTGTTTCTTCAGTCGATTCGTGACCTTGAAAAGGTGGAGGTGGTGGGAGATGTTGCCTCATACATTGATGCCCTTGCGGAGCAGCAAAGGCCGGGAGACAATTTTTCAAACAGATACCTGGCATCATGGAAGCGTGCAGAGGAGCGGATCCTTGGAGTTGTACGGGACAAACTGGATGCACTCCCTTTTAGCAACCTCTCTGTTATGCACCGGATCATATCGGCTCTCCCGCCGGGGACGGTATTGCA
Organism: Bacteroidota bacterium; assembly: GCA_039714775.1. Classification (GTDB taxonomy): domain Bacteria; phylum Bacteroidota; class Bacteroidia; order Bacteroidales. Next base: position 4,375 of record JBDLIQ010000120.1, on the reverse strand, counting down.
CCTGGCGAACAGCGCCACCATACGCTACTCCCACCTGGCTCCCCACAGGAGCGATCTGAACTATTTTGCCAACCGGGGAACCTCGGGCATCGACGGATCGGTTTCAACTGCGGTGGGTGCGGCCATGGTTTCACGGGGTTTACACCTGCTGGTGGTGGGCGACCTCAGCTTTGTATACGACTCCAATGCCCTTTGGAACAAGGATTTCCCTGAAAACCTGAAGATCGTTGTGCTGAACGACGGGGGCGGAGGGATCTTTCGTCTGCTGGATGGCCCCGACAGGATGGCCTTTTTCGAGGAGTTTTCAGTGACCCACCACCCGGTTTCCGTGGAGCTGTTGGGGCAGGCCTTCGGCAGGGTGGCCCGCAGGGTCTCCGGCCATGACCAATTGGAAGAGGGGCTGAAGGGGCTGCTGGGCCCGGGAGGATCGGGCAATCTCCTGGAGGTGGATACAACCGGCAGTGAAAATAGTCGTATCTTTAAGGACTTTTTAAACTTTTAACATGCCAGCAAGAGAGTGGAAGAGCCTCAGGGAGTTTGAGGAGATCAGGTTTGAAATTTTTGAAGGGATTGCAAAGATCACCATCAACCGTCCCAGGTACTACAATGCATTTACACCTGATACCACCAGGGAGATGAGTGAAGCGCTGGTGATGTGCCGGGAGATGAGTGAAGTACGGGTGGTGATCCTCACCGGTGAAGGCGACAGGGCCTTTTGCAGCGGAGGGGACCAGAATGTAAAAAGCTTTGCCGGTTATGTGGGCAAGGATGGTGTTCCCCGCCTGAATGTGCTGGATGTGCAGCGGCAGATCCGCAGCCTTCCCAAGCCGGTTATTGCCATGGTGAACGGTTATGCCATCGGGGGGGGGCACGTACTACATGTGGTTTGTGACCTCTCCATTGCTTCGGAGACTGCACGGTTTGGACAGACCGGTCCAAAGGTGGGAAGTTTCGATGCCGGATTCGGCTCCTCATTCCTTGCCAGGCACGTGGGTCAGAAAAAGGCACGGGAGATCTGGTTTCTCTGTGAACAATATTCAGCAGACGAAGCCCTGGAGATGGGGCTGGTCAACAAGGTGGTTCCCCCTGATCAGCTGGAGGACACCACGGTTGAGTGGTGCCAAAAAATAATGCAGCACAGTCCCATTGCCCTGCGGATGATCAAAGCGGGACTCAATGCCGAACTGGACGGCCAGGCAGGTATCCAGGAGCTGGCCGGAAATGCCACCATGCTCTACTACATGACAGAAGAGGCACAGGAGGGAAAGAACGCCTTCCTTGAGAAGCGTAAACCGGACTGGGACCAATTTCCAAAGTTGCCGTAACTGTGAGCCGATAGAAATTCATTAGTTTTACCCAATCATGACCGCTACTTCGATCTGGATCAAAGCATTTCGTCTGCGCACCCTGCCACTGGCACTTTCAGCCACCATCCTGGGGAGTTTCCTGGGATATGCCGAAGAGCGGTTCAGGTGGGGGGTCTTCATATTTGGTACACTCACCACCCTGTTCCTGCAAATACTCTCCAACCTGGCCAACGATTATGGTGATGCCAGGAAGGGCACTGACAATGAGCAGCGGCTGGGACCCCTGCGGGTGACTCAGGCCGGACTGGTTTCGCTTAAACAGATGCGGTGGATGATCGGTCTGTTTGTGCTATTGAGCCTTGCATCGGGATCGTTGCTGATCTGGAGCGGACTGCGTGGGGGGAATCTGCTGATCTATGCCATCTTCTTCCTGCTTGGATTCTCCGCCATCTTTGCCGCCATCAAGTACACCATCGGGAAGCGGCCTTATGGTTATGTGGGATTCGGCGATATCATGGTCTTTATCTTTTTCGGGATCCTGGGCGTGGCCGGAACCTACTTCCTCCATACCCAATCTTTTCACCCCTCCATCCTGTTGCCCGCCTCCTCGGTGGGTCTTCTCAGTGTTGGTGTACTGAACCTGAATAATTTGAGGGATCATGAGAATGATGCAGAGAACGGCAAGTATACACTGGTGGTACGTATGGGCGTTCCCTGGGCAAAGGTCTATCATGTAATCCTGCTGGGTACTGCCTTCTTGTTGGCCCTGGCCTATACAATCATGCATTTTGACTCCTACCTTCAGTTGCTCTTGCTTGTTCCTGTGCCCCTGCTGGTATCCGATATCAAAAATGTGATCGCCAACACCGTGCCTGTTGAATTGAACCGGGAGCTGAAGAAGCTTGCGGTGGCCACCCTGCTCTTCTCCCTATCTTTCGGACTTGGATTGGTGCTCTGATGCTCAGCGCAAAATACATCCCATACACACTCGATTTTCTCCGGCCGGCAGGAACCTCCCGGGGTGTTTTAAATAGAAAACCATGCTGGTTTATAAGACTTTCTGACGAGAACGGGATCTCCGGATTGGGCGAGGTGTCGTTTATACCCGGACTGAGTGTGGAAGATCCCGGTGAGATGGAGATCAACCTGGACCACATCTGTAAACTGATCAACCGCGGAGAGATGGATCCTCTGCAACCCCTTCCTGCCCTTCCCGGTATCCAATTTGCCCTGGAGACCGCCCTGCGGGATATGGAGCAGGGTGGGAACCGCATCCTCTATCCCTCCCTGTTTACAGAGGAGAAATCAGGGATACTCACCAACGGGCTGATCTGGATGGGTGACAGGGCTACCATGCTGGAGCAGATCCGGGGCAAGATGGAGGCGGGTTTCCGGGTGCTGAAGATGAAGGTGGGGGCGCTCGATTTTGAGGAGGAGCTGGAGGTACTTCGGTTTATAAGGACCGAATGTGGAGCGGGTGACCTGGAGATCAGGCTCGATGCCAACGGGGCATGGAAACCGGAAGTTGCCCTGGAGAAGCTTGAAGAGATGGCTGCTTTCGGGATACACTCCATCGAGCAACCCATTGCAGTGGGTCAACCCGATGCCATGGCCGAACTTTGCCGGGAGCCGGTCATCCCGGTTGCCCTGGATGAGGAGCTGATCGGGGTAAGCAGTGGGGAAGAGCGCCGCCGTTTGCTGCAGCAGATCAGGCCGCAGTACACTGTTCTCAAGCCAGGACTCCTGGGAGGATCTTCGGCAGCGGCCGACTGGATCGCTGCTGCCGGCGAGGTGGATGCAGGCTGGTGGGTCACCTCGGCACTGGAATCGAATATCGGCCTCAGTGCCATCGCCCAGTGGACCTTTCAGCAGGGAGTGGAGATGCCCCAGGGACTGGGCACCGGACAGCTCTTTAGCAATAACTTTCCCTCTCCGCTTGAGATGCGGGGGGAGCAACTCTGGTACCGCAGCGAAGAACCCTGGGACCTGCAATCTCTTGACCTCTGACCCCTGACCAGCATGGAATTCACCGGACCATACCGCATAAACGGAAGCAGCTATACCAGGAGTGAGCTTATCGACTTTTGCAGGCATTCTGCCATCGATCCGTTGGGGGAGGAGTGGTACCGTGATCTGTTCAGGTTCATTCTCAGGTTTATGGAAGAGACATCCGGCCCCATTCTCCAGCAGTCAAGCGGCACAACAGGAGATCCCAAGACCTTTTCACTGGAACGAAGGGCCATGATACAGAGTGCCCGCCGGACCCTTTCCTATTTCAACCTGCAGCCGGGAGAGAAGACTCTTTTGTCTCTTCCTGTGGATTATGTGGCAGGTAAGATGATGGTGGTGCGTGCACTTGTGGGCGGACTGGACCTGGTCACCGTGAAACCCTCCTCCAGACCTCTGACCGGGATCAGTGAAGCCTTCAGTTTCGCCGCCATGGTCCCCATGCAGGTTTATGAGTCCCTTAAATCTGGTGACGATCTCTCCCTGGTAAACATGTTACTTGTGGGAGGCGGGGAGTTGCATCCCTCAATCAGGGCCCGTCTGGTGGAATCGGACAGGCCTGCTGTGTACGAATCCTTTGCCATGACCGAGACCTATACCCATTTTGCCATCCGGCAGATAAATGGATCTGCACCGGAAGATGCTTTCCGTTTACTGGAAGGGGTGACGGTGGATACCGACGAAAGGGGCTGCCTGGTGGTGGATGTGCCGGGAGTCACAAAGGGCCCGGTGGTGACCAACGATCTGGTTGAGATTGAAGGAAATGGTCTGGGTTTTCGCTGGCTTGGAAGAGCGGACCATGTGATCAATACGGGTGGGATCAAGGTGATCCCCGAGCTTCTGGAACAGTTGATTGGGGAGTGGCTCCAGGCCACCTGCCTGTTACTCCCGCAACCTGATAAAAAACTGGGACAGAGACTGGTACTGATGGTGGAGTGGCCCAGTCAGGATGCTCCGCTGGACCGGTGGATGGAGCTCCTGAGCGGCCACCTCTCCCCCCATGAGGTCCCCAAACAGATTATTCCGGTAAAGAAGATTCCCCGCAATACAAATTTCAAACC
>JBDLIQ010000119.1:0-11811 GCA_039714775.1 Bacteroidota bacterium | reverse complement strand
GATAAGCCTGCCGGTTCACCTGCAGTGCTGGTGGAGTGCAAGGCCCCCGGGGTGAAGATCAGCCAGGATGCCTTCGACCAGGCAGCACGCTACAACCTGGTATTCCGGGTCAGCTACCTGATGGTAACCAACGGACTGAAGCACTACTGCTGCAGGGTTGATTTTGAAACCCGGAAGGTACAGTTCATGGATGCTATTCCGGGGTATGAGGAGATATAAACTGCAACAACCACTCGCTCTCGTAACCCTCTCCGTTGAAGAGCCAATCTTTTTTCTCGCCCACCACCTGGAAGCCGGCGGAGGTGAAGAGTTTCAGGCTTTTTCTGTTCCCCTCTGCGATGTTGCACCAGATCTGCCGGAGTTTCAGCACATCGAAACAGTATTTCATCAGTGAATCGAGGGCCTCACGGGCATATCCTTTTCTTCGGTCCGAAGGTTCAGCCACCAGGATTCCTACGCCTGCTCTGCGGTGGTAGGGGTCGAAATCAAAGAGGTCGATGGCACCCACCGGCCGGGTTTCGCCGTTACGCTCTCCGTTGAGCTGGATGATCAGGCGCAGTTGCTTCAGCTCGAAGATGTCCTTGCGGGCATTTTCCAGGTACTGTTTCAGAAGGTAGCGGGAGTAGGGGACCAGGGTACCGGAGAGGTGCCAGACGGCCGGGTCGTTCTCCCAGCGGTACAACACCTCCAGGTCCTCAGGCTCAAGTGCCCTGAGGGAGATATTGGTGTTCTTTAGAATATCCGGGTTATCCAAAATATAAAAGGGTTATTTCTCCTTATAGGAGACCACCTTGAAGGTCCTGTTCTGGTCGGAGTAGGCCTTGAAGGTGTCGGTCTCTGCATCGTAGAGCACTTCGATCTCCTCGCCGGAGGCCTCATCCACCATGATGATGGCAAAGGGCCTGCGTGAGATCTTCTGCCTGGTGTCGATGGCCAGCACCATGCCGCCGGAGACAAATCCCTCCTCACCCCCGATCTCCATATACCAGAGGTCGGTCATGCCAATGCCCACAGTGGTGAAACGGGAGTATAGGCCGCTCATGCCATTGCTGAGGGGCACAAAGTAGGTGTCGTCGCCGGTGGTATTGACGGGGTAGCCCATGTTCGAGGTTTCGCTCCAGCGCCCGTCAATCTCTTTTTCACTCCTGAAAATGTCATATCCTCCCATGTTAAAGTGGCCCTTTGAGGCGAAGATGAACCTGCCCCCGTCCGGGGCAATATAGCCGCTGGTCTCATCCTCTGCGGTGTTGATGGTACCGCCCATATTGAAAGGCTCTCCCCACTGTCCGTCTTCCTGCCGGTCGGAATACCAGATGTCCAGTCCCCCTTTTCCGCCTTTCCGGTCGGTGGTCAGGTAGATGCGGTTTCCGTCCGGACTGAAGGAGGCATGCTCTTCATTGTCAGTGGTATTGATCGCTCCGTGTACCGGTTGGGCCGGGCTCCAGGAGGATCCGTCAAACTGGCTGTACCAGATGTCGCTGTTTCCCTCTTCGGGTCTGTACACCAGAAGCATGGTGCTTCCGTCGTTAGAGAGTCCCGTGGGGAAAAGGTTTCCGTCGGAGACGATCTGCGGACCAATTTCAAAGGGTGTGGACCACTCACCCTCTTCGTAGATAGACATGTACATCGCCTCGTAAAAAGCTTTGCTGGTGACCCACACCATCATCTTCCTGTCGGCCGAGATCACCGCGCTGTAGTCATCTTCTGTGGTGTTGACGGGCCTGTCGAAATAGAGTGCCTGCAGCTTCAGTTCATTATCCCAGATGGTTTTGGCCCGCTCGACCTCTTCGGTGAACTCTTCCGTAAGGCGGATATGGTAATGTTTCTCAAAATCAATGAGATCTTTGAAAGATTCAAGGGCTTCCATTGCTTTGTCCAGCTGGTTTGTCTTCCTGTAGGCATCGGCCAGGTAGTACCAGGTGTGGTGAGGGGACTGTTTCATCTCAAACTTCGCCTCTTTGTATTTGAGGTTGATTCCCTTGGTGGCTTCCAGGAAGAGGGGGATGGCCTCCTCCTCCATCCCTTTGATGTTGAGGTAGCACATCCCCAGGAGGTATTTCGCATTGGCATTTTCAGGATCCAGTTTGAGCACCTGCCTGTAGAGGTAGGCGGCTTCCTGGAAATCCTGCTCTTCCACATACCAGAAAGCGGCATCGTAGAACATCGACTCGGCCGTGGCCTCCTCCTGCTGCGGTTGGGAAAAGAGGGGCAGGCTTACCAGGCAGGTCAGGATGACTGCAGTTAGTTTTTGCTTCATCACTTAAAGGTTAAGTGGTCAATTGATCCTCAGGTGCTCAGGAACCTCGATGGGTTCCATCTCAACAATGACTGCATCGCTTACAGATACTTTGAACTGAACCCTTCGGTTCAGGCTCCTTCCATCGGGGGCGTCCCGGTTCTCTTTGGTCCTGTTCAGTGCCACATGATCGCTTTCGCTCTTACCTGACACGGAGAGCCTCTCCTGTGAGACACCTTTGGAGGAGAGGTATTCCGATACTGCTTTTGCCCTTTTAACGGAGAGCTTCTGGTTGTATTCAAAGCTTCCCATTGCATCGGTATGTCCGGTAATCTCCAGCTCCAGCTCAGTAAACTTCTTAAGCAGGCCGGCAATCTCATCCAGGCTGGATTTGGCATCGGCAGAGAGTGCATCGCTGTCAAATGCAAAGAAGACCGGTTTGATCAGGTATTTTTCAAGGGCCGGGGCCGGTACAGGCTCAACCTCCTCAACGGCCTCCTCCTCTACAGCCTCAGCCACCTCTTCAGCAGCCTCTTCGAAGGGGACAGCCTCGGGAGTGGCTTCACGGCCAATCAGTTCAAATTTGAAGAGCGGATGCTGATCTGCCTCCCCTGCAGAAAAAATGGTTGCGATGCCCTCCTCTTCGGTGTAGGGTGTGATGACGAAATCGTCATCGGTGGTGTTGAGCGGATACCCCAGGTTTACGGGTTCCCCAAAGTTTTCATCGTCCTGCAGGTCGGCGTAAAAAATATCGAATCCCCCTATGGAGCTGTGTCCCTGGGAGCTGAAATAGATTCTCTTTCCATCCGGACTGATGAGTGGTGTATCTTCATTCAACGGTGTGTTCACATTTTCCCCCAGGTTCACCGGCTCACTCCAGGTGCCATCCTCCTGCAGATCGCTCCTGAATATATCCATTGCGCCAATGGATTCACTTCTGTTGCTGGTGAAGTAGATGGAGTTTCCGTCCGGGCTGAAGCTGGCGTGAGATTCGTAATACCTTGAATTGATGGGCTTTCCGAGCGATTCGGCGGGGTTCCACCGGTCATTCTCATAGACCGATGTGTAGATGTTACTGGCAAATGCATCAGAAACCGCCAGTAGCATGGTGTTTCCGTCGGCCGACAATCCCACCACATCCATGTTCCCGTCCGATACAATGGAGGGGTTGATGCCCATTGGCCTGGTCCAGAGACCATTCTCTTTCCTGGAAACGTAAACGGCATTATAGAACGGGTTCTTACCCATGTATGCCAGGGTCTGCTTGTCATCCGAGACCACCATGTTGTAGATCTCCGCATTGGTTTTGTTGATCTGCCCCAGGTTGCCTGTGGAGACATCAACAGGATCATTGATGGCTGCCACTGCATGGGAACAGGAGGTGATCTGCTGATCAGCGTAGAGACTCTTGATATCGTCGTCATCGGTTACCGCATACTCTTCAAACAGGCGGTACTGTTCACACGCTTTTTCAAATTCCATGTTGATCCGGTAGGCGTTGCCCAGGTAGAGGTGGGCATCGGGTGGAGAATTCACCTCCTTAAATGTGCCCTCCTTGTAGTTTTCGTTTACGGATCCAACCGCTTTCTCCAGGTATGGGATGGCCGCAATCTTCTTTCCCGGGATCTGAAGCATACATACTCCCACCAGGTAGTTGACATTTGCGTTGTCCTGGTACCCGTCTTTGTAAACTCTATTGAAGGTATAGAGTGCCTCTTCGTACTCCTCTAAGGCAAGAAAGTACTGACCATCACCAAAATTCTGTTTGGCATCCTGCCCGGTAACTACAGCTGTCAGCAAAAGGAGAGACAGCAACAGAAAGGTTTTTCTCATCTGATGATTTATTGTGTGTACTACAAATTTAAAAATTTATCTGACAGGACAATCAATTACTTCTTCTTTCGCCTGAGCCAGATAATGATCAGCAGCAGGAGTCCGCCACCAGCCACGATGGCATATATCAGGAGGTTTTTTCGGCTGTCGCCGCCCTTTTTGTCCTCTTCGGTTTCATCTCCGGCCTCCTCTTTCGCAGGCTCCTTAGCAGCTTCTGGTTGGTCCGGGGAGGTAGTCACAGCCTCCTTCTCATCTGTCTCCGGCTGGCTCTCAGCCTCTGCAGCCCTGGCTGCCTCTTCCGCCTTTGCCGCAGCCTCTGCTTCTTCAGCCGCCTTTGCTGCTGCCTCTGCTCTCCTCGCTTTCTCTGCCGGTTCGGGGGTTTTGACCGGGTCTTCAACGGTTGGCTTTGGCTCCCTCTTCACAAGGGCCATCTGAATCTCCTCATCCAGGCCAATTCCCTCCTTGTCCGAATCGGGGGTGATGCGCAGGGGCCTGATCAGCTCTTCATATCCATCTCCCGTGACATGAAGTGCATAATCGCCCTGTGGCAGCTCCATGTTAAATGTACCATCTTCATTGATGGGAACATTGTTTAGCACAGTATCTCCGCTCTCCTGATCGATTACGAACATATGCAGGTTGGCGGTGTCGGTCCGCACAACGCCCGTAACCGTGTAGATCCTGGGATGGTCGGCCGAATAGATCTCCATGTAGTAGAGGTCGTGCCTTCCCTTGCTTTCAGGGGTGTACCTTGAGTGATAACCGGCAGTTCCGCCCAACACCGGCTGGAAGAAGAGGTCATCGTCGGTGGTGTTGATGGGATAGCCCAGGTTCACCGGCTCTCCCCACGTCCCGTCCTGGTTCATGGTGGAGTAGAAGATGTCATACCCGCCCATGTTGTAATGGCCGTAGGAGCTGAAGTAGAGTCTCAACCCATCTTCTGTGATAAAGGGGGTCTCCTCGTTGTAGCGGCTGTTGATGGTTGAGCCCAGGTTTGCGGGGATTCCCCATCTTCCATCTGCCAGCCGTTTGGATCTGTAGATATCGAGTCCGCCGTGACCACCTCTCCTGTTGCTGGTGAAGTAGAGCGTCTGACCATCTTTTGTGAAGCAGCCGTGCGATTCCCAGTACTTTGTGGAGATGTTCTCATCCAGTTTTTTAGCCGGAAGCCAGAGACCATCTTCATAGCTGCTGGTATAGAGGTTCCCGATGTGGTCCTCATCATAGTAGAGCAGCATTTCGGTCCCGTCGTAGGAGAGGGCCACGGGATAGATGTTCATGTCAAATCCCAGCATGGAGGTCAGCGACATGGGGAGGGTCCACTTCCCTTCCACCTTCTCGACAAAGAGGGCCTCATCGAAGAAGGGTTGCTCGGTGATGTAGGCCATGCGGTTGCCATCCCCGGAGATAACGGGGTGCCTCTCCGAATAGCGGGTGTTGACCTCCTGGCTGACAGGGTAGATGTCGAGGTCCACAGGCATAGCCATCATTTTTTTGGCGGTTTTGCAGGCATTGATCTGTGTCTGCACCAGCTCCCTGTCATATACCTCCGGATCCATGATCTTCAGGAACTGCTGGTAGGATTCGATGGCGGGATCAAGCATTTCGTTCACCAGGTAGGCCTCCCCAAGGTAGTAGAGCACATCGGGCGGAGCGGTGCGCTCCAGAAAGCTGTTCATCTTCCAGTCGGGATTGATGTTGTTGCCCGCCTCCTGCAGGTATTTGAGCGATTCCCCCTTCCTGTAAGGGTCGTTCAGCAGGCAGATCCCGATTTTGTATTTCAGGTTGTCATTCTCCGGATCCCACCGAAGCAGCTTCTGGTAGATGTATTCGGCTTCACCGAACTCTTCAAATAGAAACCACGATTCGGCATTTGTAAAATCGTTGCGTGAAGAGTCTCTTTGTGCTTGAAGGGGAGGGGACAACAGGAACAGTACCAGGAGGGCTGGTATCAGGAAATATCTCATTTCACAGGCAGTTTTGCTAAAATTAGCGAAAACTCCTTTTAGATTTTCCTGAAGTTCCGTGTGATTATTAACAGGTCATTAAACAGGCGATAGTCCTTGGCATAGACCACATTAATCTCATCGATTCGTTCCCGGGAGAGGCGCTCTGTGGAGAGCGTTCCTGCAGGATTCAGAATCCCCCTCTTCAGGCGGGGGAGCGCTGTCAGGTCATTGGATCCGGGATCGAGGTAACCCACCCAGGTGCGCAGTCCCAGCAACACCTTCAACACACTGCCAATACTTCTGAACTTTCCATCGGTCAGCAGGAACCAGAAGGGGAAGGTGACCAGCAGGAAGAGGGATGCAGCGGCATCAAAGAGCCTCTTGTTGCGCCTGTTGGATGCTTTCCCGATGGAGTTGAAATGGATGGTGTAGAGGTCCCCCGCCGTATTGATGGAGTTGGATCCGATAATCGAGAGGCTTTCGGGGGGGGCGATCTTGAAGTCGGTGGAGGTGCCGATGAGCCGGGTCATGATCCCGATGATACGCCGGGAGGGGAGGTCCTTTGAGCAGAAGACAATTTCGTCGACCTTATGGATCGAAGTGATCTCATCGATCTGTTCGATACTGCCCAGGAACCCCTCTCCTGTTTCGCCGGGGGAGGTGACTCCCGATTCATCCGAAGAGGGTGAGACGAACCCGACAATGTCAGGTTTGGCCTGGGTCTCCTGCAGCAGTTTGCTTACCCTGAGAGCCTCCTCCTCCTTGCCCACGACCACCATCCGCTTCTGTTTGTTCAGGTCGATTTCGTAATCGCTCACCCCGGCCAGGTGCAGCATGATCCTCAGTCCGAGGGTGGAGAGGATGGCCCAGAGCGATCCCAGGAAGATCAGGGCCCTGGAGAACCGCCAGTCAGCGGGCAGCATGGCATAGATAACCAGGATTGCCACTGTGCCCACCAGGTGTCCGCGCAGGAAGGAGAGGGGTTTTACCGGTTTGTCATAGCCCCCCGAATAGTAGAGAGCGATGAGCCAGATCAGGATGTATCCCGGGACCACAAGCTGTAGAAATGACGGGGGGTAGTAGCCGGGCAGATCAAACCTGACCTGCTCCCACAGGGGCAGTGCAAGCAGGTAGCCCAGGAAGATGAGGATGGCATCCAGTACCGGCCGGTATGTTTTTGAAAGGAACCGCCTGCCTACCGAGAGGGCCGCCCTGAAGTAGATAGCGATGTTGATAAGCATACTGAATGTCCGGGCTTTCCTTGAGGTGAAGTGTTTCCCGGCAAAGATGATCATCGCCTGGTAGAACATCTTCACGTAGTTGAGGCTCCCCTTTTTTGTGCTCTCCCCCTTGTAATGAATGATGGTGGTGCCCGGGTAGTAATAGTTTTTGTAACCGGCCAGGGTGATCCGGTAGGAGAGGTCGATGTCCTCCCCGTACATAAAAAAGGTCTCATCCAGCAGTCCGGTCTTATCCAGGGTCTCTCTCCTGAGACACATAAAGGCCCCCGCCAGCACATCCACCACGTGTGTCTCCTCCTTGTCCAGATAGCCCAGGTGGTACTTTCCGAACCGTTTTGATCCGGGGAAGAGGGAGGATAGCCCAAACATTTTGTAGAAAGAGACCATGGGGGTGGGCAGCGACCGTTTCGATTCAGGGAGGAACGCTCCCTTGCCGTCGATCATCTTTACACCCATCGCCCCGGCATCGGGATGGCCGTCCATGAACTCGATGCACCTTCGGAAGGTGTTCTCCTCAACCACCGTATCGGGATTGAGCAGCAGTGCATACCTGCCTTTGGAAACTTTGATCGCCTGGTTGTTGGCCCTGGAGAAGCCCACATTCTCCTTGTTTGCGATCATGGTTACCCATGGAAATTTGGAGCTGATCTCGGCCACAGAACCATCCACCGAATTGTTGTCCACCACGATCACCTCTCCGTCCAACCCTTCCAGCGCCTCCTTCACCGAATGAAGACACTGCTCAAGGAAGTGCTTGACGTTGTAGTTTACTATGATTATTGAGAGGTCCATGATAGTTAGCAGGTTAGGTTGCTCGCTGCGCTCGTATTAGTGGGTTAATGGGTTAGTATGTGATTCTTGACTTCAGAGACTTTCAACTATTACCTGGTTGCGGAGCAGGTCCTCCTGATTCTCCCTTTTCCGGATCAGGTGGTCCTTTCCCTGGTGGACCATCACCTCGGCGGGCCGGTACCTCGAGTTGTAGTTTGATGCCATGGCGAAACAGTAGGCCCCGGCATTCCTGAAGAGGAGGTAATCGCCCGCACTTGCTTCGGTTATTTTCCGGTTCCACCCAAAGGTGTCGGTTTCACAAATGTATCCCACCACCGTATAGATCCGTGTCTTCCCTGTGGTCCTGCTCACATTAATGATCTCGTGGTGGGCATCGTAAAACATCGGCCTGATAAAGTGGTTCAGTCCGGTGTCGAGACCCACAAACACTGTGGAGGTGGTCTGCTTGATCACGTTGACCCGGGCCACGAAAAATCCCGCTTCGCTCACCAGGAACTTCCCGGGCTCGAAAACCAGGGTGAGCTCTTTGCCATAGGCATCGCAGAATTTGTTGAACCGCGCCGACAGCCCCTTGCCCAGCTCCTCCACATCGGTCTCCACATCATCGACCCGGTAGGGCACCTTGAATCCGCTCCCGAAGTCCACATAATCCAGCTCTTTGAACTGCATGGCAGTCTCGAGCATGATCTCGGTGGCCCGCAGAAACACCTCCACATCCAGGATGTCGGAGCCTGTATGCATGTGGATCCCCTCCACCTTCATGTTGTTGTTTTCCACCACGCGGTGCACATGGGGCATCTGGTGCACGGAGATCCCGAATTTGGAGTCGATGTGACCGACGGAGATTTTGTGGTTTCCGCCTGCCAGAACGTGGGGGTTGATGCGGATGCATACCGGGATCTTTGAACCGTACTTGAGCCCGAACTCCTCCAGGATCGCAATGTTGTCTATGTTGATGCGAACGCCCAGCTCAACCGCCTCTTCAATCTCCTCGATGGAGACGCCATTGGGGGTGTAGAGGATGTCGCGGGGATCAAACCCTGCCTTTAACCCAAGGGAGACCTCCTGCACCGATACCGCATCGAGTCCCGAGCCGAGCGACCGGAACAGCTTCAGTATATTGATGTTGGTCAGCGCCTTGCAGGCGTAGTGGATCTTCACCCTTGTATCCTTAAAGGCGCTGGTGAGCCGGTTGTACTGCCCGATCATGGTGGCAGTTTCATAGATATAGAGTGGGGAGCCGTACTTCTCCGCCAGCCGGGTCACCGGGATCCCGTCAATGAGGTATTTGTCTTTCTTCAGTTCCATACGGGTAGCAGTTTTGTTCTTTGTCTGACCTGTTCATTTGTGAGCAGATCAGGTTTGAACATGTAAAAGTAAGAAATTTTAATGCCGTGGCGGATCGGTTCCCCGAAATTCGGGTCCGGGAATCTCCCCCGGGGTTACTATCTCTTATTCCCCGGGCTTCCTGAATGTATCCTCAAAGGCGGTCCGGTTTACGAGCGAGCGGCCCAGGGTCACCTCATCGGCATACTCCAGGTCATCGCCGATGGCCACACCCCTTGCCAGGGTTGAGATGGTGACCGGGAGATCCTTTAGCCTCCGGTAGATGTAGAAATTGGTGGTGTCGCCCTCCATGGTGGTGCTCAGGGCCAGGATGATCTCTTTGCATGCTCCCGACCGCACCTTCTCCTCCAGGGAGCCGATGGTCAGATCGGCCGGACCGATGCCATCCATGGGCGAGATGATCCCCCCAAGCACATGGTAGACCCCCGTGAACTGCTGTGTGTTCTCCACCGACATCACATCCCTGATCGATTCCACCACGCAGACGGTCTGCTTGTCCCTGTAAGGATCGGAGCAGATGTGGCACACCTCCGAGTCGGAGATGTTGTGGCACATGGTGCAGGTGATGATCTCTGACTTCAGCCGCAGGATGGTGTTTCCAAAGTGCTCCACATCCTTCTCCTCCTGCTTCAGCAGGTGAAGGACGAGCCTGAGGGCGGTCTTCCGTCCGATCCCCGGCAGTGTGGCAAACTCATCCACAGCCTCCTCCAGTAGTTTCGATGAATAGTTGTGTTGCATGGTCTTATAGTAGAGGTGCAAAAATAGGAATCAAAATCCAAAAATATCCGATAAAATTGGAATTGGAATCCAAAAATATCCAATATCCCACAGGAAAATGCTTTGACTACATCACATAAGCGTTCTTTTTTTATTCCTGTAATTTTGACAACTTTGGCAGGAGATGACCTCCACCCTGATTATATCGGTGATTGTGGCCTACTTCCTGCTGCTGCTTGTGATCTCCTGGATCTCGGGAAGGGGAGCCGGGAATGACTCGTTTTTTCTGGGGGACCGCAAATCGCCCTGGTATGTGGTGGCCTTTGGGATGATCGGTGCGTCGTTGTCGGGGGTGACCTTTATATCGGTGCCGGGATGGGTGACTGAAAGCCACTTCTCCTACATGCAGATGGTACTTGGTTTCCTGGTGGGGTACGCTGTGATTGCCAATGTGCTGATGCCCCTCTACTACAGGCTGCAGCTGACCAGCATCTATACCTACCTGGAGGGGCGGTTCGGCAGACACTCCTACAAGACCGGGGCATCGTTTTTTCTGCTCTCAAGGATCGTGGGGGCATCCTTCAGGCTCTTCCTGGTGGCCAATGTACTTCAGTTCACTGTTTTTGAAGCGTGGAACGTCCCCTTTTACATGACGGTGATTGTGACCATCGCGCTGATCTGGCTCTATACATACCGCGGGGGGATCCGCACCATCATCTGGACCGACACGCTGCAGACCTTCAGCATGCTTACCGCTGTGGTGGTCTCCATCATTTTGATTACCCGTGCCATGGACCTCTCCCTGGGGGAGATGATCGGACGCATTGCTGCCGATGAGGTCTCAAAGATCTGGGTCTTCGGTGACCGGCACGTTGAGAACCACTTCTTCAAGCACTTTCTGAGCGGGGCCTTTATCACCATCGTGATGACGGGACTGGACCAGGACATGATGCAGAAAAACCTGAGTTGCCGGAACATCAGGGATGCCAAGAAGAACATGTACCTGATGAGCATCTCCCTGGTGCCTGTCAACCTGGTCTTTCTCTTCCTGGGCGCGGTGCTGATCCGGTATGCCGCCTTCTCGGGGATCGCCATGCCCGAAAACAGCGACAACCTCTTTCCGCTGATCGCCACCGGGGGGGCGCTGCCGCAGGTGGTGGGGATCATTTTTATCGTGGGACTGGTGGCCGCGGCTTACTCCAGTGCCGATTCGGCATTGACGGCGCTGACCACCTCATTTACGGTCGATATCCTCGATGGGCAGAAGATGGAGGAGGAGAGGCTCACCCGCACCCGGCGTTGGGTGCACCTGGGAATCTCGGTGGTGCTGGGAGGGGTGATCATGCTCTTCAGGGCCATCAACGACGAGAGTGTGATTTCGGCCCTCTACCGGTTTGCGGGCTATACCTATGGTCCCTTGCTGGGACTCTACGCCTTCGGCCTCTTCACCCGCCTGCAGGTTCGCGACCGGCTGGTTCCCCTGCTGGCCATTCTTTCACCTGTGCTCTCTTTTCTGCTGAGCCGCTTCTCAGAGCAACTTTTTAACGGCTACAAGTTTGGATTTGAGCTGCTGATTGTGAACGGAGCGATTATGTTCGTCGCTCTGCTCCTTACCGGTAAATCTAACCAGCCGCCTCCACGATAAGCTGTCTGGCCTGCGCCAGGGCTGCATCAATGCCGGCCGGGTTTTTGCCGC
>JBDLIQ010000118.1:0-11933 GCA_039714775.1 Bacteroidota bacterium | reverse complement strand
GGTTCATAAACTCACCCCTCTTTTTGCAGGGGATAAATGTACCCATTTCAACATCAAATTCACTATATTTACAGTAGATATTGTCCCGAAACCATCATGATGAAAATAAGGCTTAAACCCCATACCCTCTTTGTGATTGCCGGATTGGTTCTTCTGGGTCTGATGGTTTGGAGGTTCTCCAATATTGTGGCCTACATTCTGGTGGCATCGGTTCTTTCTCTGATTGCCCGACCCCTGGTGCGCATCATGGGAAAGATCAGGATCTGGAGGTGGCAGATCCCTGTCTCCTTACGGGCCCTGATCACACTTATTATCATCTGGGTTGTCATCTTCGGTTTTTTCAGGCTGTTTATCCCCCTTGTTGCCGGCGAGGCCCAGGAGCTCTCCAATATCGATACGGAATTGGTGGTCAAAGAGTTCGAAGAGCCCATACGCCGGGTCGAGCAGTGGTTCACCAAGCTGAATCCGGGCAGGGAGGTAGCTTTCTCATTCAGGGAGGTGGTGGAACAGAAGCTGGCTTCGATTCTGAACATCAAGGTGATCACCGATCTGGTGGCCACCATCGCCTCCATCCTGGGAAACCTGGCCTGGGCCATTTTCGCCATTTCATTTATCACCTTCTTTCTTCTCAGGGAGGAGCGGCTGATCTCCGGGTATATTGTGACCCTCTTTCCCGAGGAGAAAGAGGAGGCTTTCAGGCATGCCCTGGAATCGGTAAAACGGCTTCTCAGGAGGTATTTTCTTGGGATCCTGCTACAGATGACCGGGATCCTGATCCTTGTCACACTGGGGATGACCATCGTTGGGGTTGGGTTCAGGCATGGATTGGTCATCGGGCTCCTGGCTGCTGTGCTGAACATCATCCCTTACCTGGGTCCCTGGATGGGAGCTGCACTTGGGATCACCCTGGGTGTGGCAACCCACCTTGACATGGACCTGGCCACACAACTGCTTCCTCTAATGGGTTATATGCTGCTTGTATTTATTATTACACAACTTACTGACAATACAATTTTCCAACCGATCATTTTCGGGACCAGTGTCTATGCCCATCCCATTGAGATATTTATAGTGATTATGATGGCGGGAAGCCTTGCAGGAATCGTGGGAATGATCCTCGCCATTCCAACATATACGGTGATCAGGGTTTTTGCCAAAGAATTTTTTAATAACTTTAGGGTGGTCCGGAAACTGACCGAGAAGATATGACCCTGCCAAGATATTTAACCATAGCGTGTTTCTGTTTTATCCTGATCTCCGGGGTATCCGGTCAGGACTCCCCCGGCCTGGCAGGTTCTCAGCAGCTCAACACGGAAGAGCTGTTTTTGCTGGATTCCCTGTCAGCCGATTCCACCGCTGGTGAGTTGGCAATACCCAATGTATTTACACCCAATGGTGACCAAAACAATGACTTCATTGAGGTGGAAACCGACGGTACCACGGTCTACCGGTTCACCATATACACAAGAACCGGGATGCGTGTTTTTCAATCCACATCTCCCCGGATCTTCTGGGATGGAAGAAACAACAACGGGAACGCACTAAAGCAGGGGGTCTACTATTATGTGATTGAAGAATCGGGCAGAAGCGATTCGCCCGGGCAGAAGGCAGGGTTTATCTATCTTTATAAGTAGTATCCGTTCCTGACCACCTCTTTACCACCCATCCGAACAGCAGTGTGCTGAAGAATGTAAAGGCGCCGTATACTACGGGTACCATGGCCATGGTGTTGTTTCCCAGCAGTGTTGCCGCCACAAAGATGGCCAGTGCCGAGTTCTGCAATCCCACCTCAATCGATATGGTGTAACGGTCCCTGACCCTCAGTCCTGCAATCCTGGCAATCAGCAATCCTGCTGCCATGGTCAGTATGTTTAGCGCCAGGGCATAAGGGAGGATGTTGAGAAACCCGTTCACTTTGGCCGATTCCGTCCCCTGGTCAATGAAGATCACCCCCAGGTAGATAAGGAACAGCAGGACTGGAAGGATGACCTTCAGGGGTCTCTCCAGTCCGTCGGCAAGCAGCGGTCTCCATTTCCTGATCCGGGTCCCCACATAGGCAGGCAGCAGAATGATCAGGAAAACATTGATGATGGTCTCGCCCACCTTCAGGTGGATATCTGCATCCTCGTGGATGAAGAATCCCAGTGAAAGTGTTACCACCAGGGGAATGGTCACCAGGGTGATCAGGCTGTTGATGGCGGTCATGGAGATCGAAAGGGCCACATTTCCCCTGAGCAGGTAGGTGATCAGGTTGGATGTGGCACCGCCCGGACAGGCGGCAATGATCATCAGTCCCACTTTGAAGAGTGGGTCGAGGTTGCTTAGACGGGCCAGCAGGAATGCGACCAGGGGCAGAAGGACCATCTGGCAGCAGAGACCGATCAGCACAGCCCGCGGATAGACAAAAATATTCCGGAAATCACGTTCGGTGAGGGAGAGCCCCATGCCCAGGGTAATGACTGCAAGTGTGACCGGAAGATAGGTGTCTGAGAAGAGGGACTGCATGGGCGCAAGGTACTAAATTGAAAATGCTGTCCGTAAGAATCAAAAAAAAACTCTTAATTTGGAATGCGGAATTGTTCAACGATGGTTAGAAAACATATACCCAATCTGCTTACGCTGCTGAATCTGGCATGTGGTACCGTAGCAATTGTACTCACCCTCGAGGGACAGTGGCAGTGGGGGGTCTACCTGATGCTGGCTGCTGCCGGGTTCGATTTTCTGGATGGATTTGCAGCAAAGATGCTCAATGCGCGAAGCGAGACAGGAGGGCAGCTGGACTCCCTGGCCGACATGGTCTCCTTCGGAGTGCTCCCGGCCATCTTTATCTATACAATCTTTAAGCAGCAGTTGGATGCAACCGGGACAGGTTATCTTCCGCAGTCACTACACTGGATCATACTCATTTCGGTGGTCATTGTTCCTGCCCTTTCAGCCATCAGGCTGGCCCGGTTTAACCTGCAGGAGGAGTCAGGTCCCTTTTTCAGCGGACTGCCCACCCCGGCCCATGCCCTCTTCTGGGCAGGGATCTTCTGGCAGTTCATGAATGACGGTACTGTTTTCGGTACGCCACTCAACCTCTTTTTTCTGTTGGCCATTATGCTGATCATGGCTCTCCACATGATCATGCCGGTCCCCATGTACTCCCTGAAATTTGAACACTTCAAAATCAGGGGCAACATGGTTCGCTACCTGTTGATACTCTCCTCGGTCATTATCCTGGCGATCACTGGACTCCCCGGACTCTCACTGGTGGTACTGGTCTATATATTACTCTCCCTGATGAACCTTTTACTCTCTATGAGGGTTTCAAAATAGAGAAGCGCACCATATACACCTGAATTCAACCATGACGAAACATAAAAAACAGGCCTTTGCCGAGAGGTTAAGTGATTTCAATACACGCTACTGCAAGGAGGTTCCCTCTATGGTTCAGACCCATGAATTTGTGGATGACCTGATCCGGACACTCTTTCCAATCAAGCATAACTGTACTGTGGATGCCGGGGAGATTGCCATTGAGATGGATCGCTGCGCCATCAAGTTAAGGGAGCTTCTCTATACCATCAGAAAATCTCTGGAGCAGACCCCTGAGGAGCTGGTTGAGGCCTTCTTCAACGAAATCCCGGAAGCCTTCGAAAAGCTGGTTTTCGATGCTGAAGCCATTACACGCTTCGATCCGGCTGCCAGTTGTGTGGAGGAGATCATCCTCTGTTATCCCGGATTCTATTGTATATCGGTATACCGGATGGCCCATATTCTCTATAAACTGGGTGTTCCTCTTCTTCCAAGGGTTATGACCGAGTATGCCCACGGGAAGACAGGGATTGACATCCACCCGGGAGCCACGATCGAAACACCCTTTTTTATTGACCACGGAACGGGAATCGTGATCGGGGAGACGGCCCGGATCGGAAAGAGTGTGAAGCTTTACCAGGGGGTGACCCTGGGGGCGCTGACTGTTGAGAAGGAGATGGCCAATACAAAGCGGCATCCCACCATTGAGGATCAGGTGGTTATCTACGCCGGAAGTACCATCCTGGGTGGCAATACGGTCATCGGGCACCACACGGTGGTGGGTGGCAATACCTGGATCACAGAGAGTGTGCTGCCCCATTCGCTGGTCTACAGGAACCACCGGGTGGTGGTCAGGGACAGTAAAGACTTTGACACTCCAATCGATTTTGTCATTTAATCACCAATCACCAATCATCATGAAAATTGAGAATATACTGGATACCGTCGGAAACACCCCCCACATGAGACTGAACAGGTTGTTCCCCGGATCAGAAAATGTCTGGGTGAAGCTGGAGCGGAGCAATCCGGGGGGAAGTATCAAGGACCGCATTGCCCTGGCCATGGTGACCGATGCAGAGCAGCAGGGGAACCTCAGGGCGGGCTCTGTCATTATCGAACCCACTTCAGGGAACACAGGGATCGGACTGGCCATGGTGGGAGCTGTCAGGGGATACCGGGTTATCCTGGTCATGCCCGAGTCAATGTCGGTTGAACGCAGAAACATCCTGAAGGCCCTCGGAGCGGAGATTGTACTTACACCCAGGGAGCAGGGGATGAAGGGATCCATAGAGAGAGCCCGGGAGATGGCATCGGAGATCAGCGGATCATGGATTCCTTCACAGTTTGACAACCCCTCCAATCCATCGGTTCACGAAACCACCACTGCCCTGGAGATTATGGAGGACTTCCCCGAAGGGATCGATTTCCTGGTTACCGGTGTGGGAACCGGGGGACATATCTCCGGGGTGGCACGGCTCCTGAAGAAGCAGATGCCCGGGATCAGGGTCTACGCTGTGGAACCTTCCGATTCCCCGGTCATCGCGGGAGGTGAGCCCGGCCCCCACGGGATCATGGGCATCGGTGCCGGATTCATTCCCGGGAACCTGGATACTTCGTTGCTGGATGGCACCTTTTCCGTCGGAAAACAGGAGGCCTATGATTTTGTCCGCAGGGCTGCCAGGGAAGAGGGATTGTTTGGGGGGATCTCCACGGGGGCATCCCTTGCTGCAGTCTCCCAACTGCTCCAAAAAGAGGATCCTTCCTCCATCATACTCACCTTTAATTACGATACAGGAGAAAGATATCTTTCAGTAGATGATCTCTTTTAAGAGGTTTTTGTATTTTTGCGCGGACTGACTGATTCGATCTGACATGGAAACTCCCCTGAAGATTGCCGTTGATTTTGACGGAACAATTGTTGAACACAGATACCCCGAGATTGGCAAAGAGATGCTTTTTGCTTTCGATACCCTGAAAGCATTGCAGGAGCAGAAACACCAGCTGATCCTCTGGACATACCGCTCCGGAAAGGAGCTTCATGAAGCGGTAGCATATTGCCGAAGGAATGGAGTGGAGTTCTATGCAGTAAACAGGAGCTATCCCGAAGAGGAGTTTGATGAGAGACTGGTTAGCAGGAAAATTGAAGCCGATCTCTTTATTGATGACCGCAATGTGGGCGGATTCCCCGGATGGGGCGAGGTCTACCAGATGATCAATCCGCATGAACAGTCTACCCTGGAGGAGCAGCTGAGCCGGCTTCCAAAAAAACGGTCATGGTTTAGCAGAACCTTTCGCTATTAACCCCTCCCTTGTCATGATCATAAGATCCCTCTCCTCTGTCTTTATGCTTCTGCTGATGGTTGCCTGTGGTCCGAAAAACGGAGTCTCAGGTAAAAAATCAGTCCGTAAGCCCCGCACCTCTGCTGCTGCAAAAATCTCCACCCTCACGGAACCAGGCAAAAACCTGACCCTGCCGGTGGGCAAGGACATTCCGGTGAGGCTGGAAGTTCCCGATACCGCCACCATCGATTCTGTTCAGCTCTTCCTGGGAGGAGGCCTGATCCATACCCTGATGCCGGGTACCGGTTTTCCTGAAGGAGGACCGGTGGAGGCCAGGATTCCAACGGGCAATGAGAAGACTGGCAAATCGGGTGTCAGGCTGAGAATCTATTTCAAAGGTGGTGTTACAGAGAACCAGAGTCAGCAGGTCACCCTGCTTTCAGATGTACAACCTGACCGGTACGGTTATACCGTGGTGAACACCTACGCCCATGATGAGAGGGCCTATACCCAGGGGTTACAGTACGTGGATGGCTGGTTGTATGAGGGGACAGGACAGTACGGATTCTCATCCATCAGGCGGGTGAATCTTGAAACCGGAGAGGTGGTACAGGTGAGGAACCTGGACCAGTCGCTGTTTGGTGAGGGAATTACTGTTTTTGGAGAGCGGATCTACCAGCTCACATACAAATCCCAGGTGGGTTTTATCTACGACAGGTCGAGTTTCCGGGAGATCCGGAAGATTTACTACCAGAACCGGGAAGGGTGGGGGCTCACCCACAATGGGAGTGAACTGATCATGAGCGACGGAAGCAATATAATCTATTTCCTCGACCCCGAACTTTTTACCGTAATCAGGCAGATCGAAGTATACACAGATGAAGGGGCGGCGGAGAGTCTGAATGAACTTGAATACATCAATGGAAAGATCTGGGCCAACAGGTATTTTACAGATGAAATTGTGATCATCGACCCGCATAGCGGGAAGGTGGAGGGGCGCATTAATCTGAAAGGTATCCTGAAAACGGCAGACCGGAAACAGAACACCGATGTCCTCAATGGCATTGCATGGGATCAGGAAGGCAACCGCCTTTTTGTCACCGGTAAATACTGGCCCCGCCTTTTTGAGATCCGTTTGCGAAAGTTGGGGTCAGCCGAAAGCCAACCTTAATCCGTTTGTCTCATGCGGATAGTTCACCAGAGATGATCTGTACACTCCTGGGAATGATTTTGAAACTTACCGGGCCATTTCCCAGCGACTCCCCATCGGTCTCGAGCTGGAGACGGGGCGATCCGGTGATCTGCACCGACTGAGCCATATAGGTCTCTACCTTAGAGTGATCCACGATACTGCCGTTATAAAGACGCTTTACATTGGCCAGGATGTTGAGTTTCCCCATCTTTCTGATCAGGGTGATGCTGTAGAGCCCGTCATCGCCAACTGCATGGGGTACCGGGATCATTCCACCCCCATTGTATTTGCCGATCCCCACAAACATGGAGAATACATTCCTGTCGAAGCTCTTCCCGTCAATCTCAATAGCCGCCTGCTGTGATTTATAGCCCATCAGGCTGGCGAATATGTTGTAGAAATAGAGGAATGGCCCGCTTTTCCCCTTGTTTTTCATGCGGTTGGACCGTTCCACCACCCTGGCGCCAAACCCCATTCCGGCAATGTTGATGAAGTAACGTTTCCACTCCTTCCCGTTCTTCTCGTACTGCACCAGTCCGGCATCCTGAATGAAGGTCCGCTGTTTTTTAATGGTAAGCACCGCCTCTTCGTAGCCGCCAGGAATATTGAACATTCGGGCCCAGTCGTTCCCTGTTCCCACCGAGATCATTCCCAGCATCACCTCTGTGGTTTTTATGGTTCCCTGGGAGAAGAGCCCGTTGATCACCTCATTCATGGTTCCGTCGCCGCCCACCACGATAATCTTTGCATATCCCTCCCTGAGTTTCTCCCTGGCAATGATGGAGGCGTGCAGCCGCCTGGATGTAAAGATGGGTTCAAACCTGACCCCGTGTTTTGTAAGCAGCGCTTCGATTTGCGGCCAGTCCCGCTGGGTCTTTCCCCCTCCGGCAGCCCTGTTTACAATGGTTATCCAGGTAGTTTTGTCCATAAGTTAAAAACTTCTATGCGATGCAAAGATAAGCAAAATCAACACCTTAGAGAGTTATCATTGATAAATGTTGATAAGGTGTTAATAAATGCAAAACCGATGTTTACAATAACGAAATAGGTAAAAATAGCAGGGGAGGCTAAAATAGTAAATTTGACTCCGTTTAAAAATCACAATTAGAAAAATAGCCAATGGGTAAAGTTGTTGCCATAGCAAATCAGAAGGGAGGGGTTGGGAAGACCACTTCAGCAATTAATCTGGGAGCCAGCCTTGCTGTACTCGAAAAGAGGGTTTTGATCATTGATGCAGATCCACAGGCCAATGCCACGTCAGGATCCGGATTTGATATCAAGAAGGTGAAGACCAGCATCTATGAGTGTCTCATCGAAGATGCAGATCCCCGGAAGATCATCCTCAACAGCGAGATTGAGCACCTGGATATGATCCCCTCTCACATCGACCTTGTGGGGGCAGAGATCGAAATGCTGAATATGAATGAACGGGAGTACATGCTTAAAAATGTGATCGGACAGGTACGGGATGATTACGATTATGTCCTGATCGACTGCTCTCCTTCCCTCGGCCTGATCACAGTCAATGCATTAACGGCAGCCGATTCGGTGATCATTCCCGTTCAGTGTGAGTACTTTGCACTGGAAGGGCTGGGAAAATTGCTCAACACCATCAACATCATCCAGCGCGGACTCAATCCCGACCTGGAGATTGAGGGTTTCCTGCTGACCATGTACGATGCACGGCTGAGGCTCTCCAATCAGGTGGTGGAAGAGGTAAGAAAGCATTTTCAGCAGATGGTATTCGATACCATTATACAGCGGAATATCAAGCTTACCGAGGCGCCCAGTTTTGGGAAGCCTGCAGTACTTTATGATGCCGAATCCAGGGGAGCCGTCAGTTACCTGAATCTGGCCAGGGAGATCCTGCAGAATAATGATGAAACCCTGTTGAAGCAGGAAGAAAAAGTATTGGACTAATTAAACATCTGAATGGCAGCAAAAAAGAATGCATTGGGAAGGGGATTGGGCGCATTGATCGATGTCCCGGAAGAGGGAAACAGGGAGCTGATTCACTCGCCTGCAGCAGTGAATGAGATCCCGTTAAGGCAGATCGAGGTGAATCCATTTCAACCCCGGACCAATTTTGATGAGGAGGCACTGAATGAACTGGTCGCTTCGGTCGAGGAGCACGGAATCATTCAGCCCATTACTATCAGAAAGGCATCAAATAACAGTTACCAGCTGATTACCGGGGAGCGCCGGATGAGGGCGGCCCAGAAGGCAGGATTGAAGCGGATCCCCGCTTATGTTCGGGAGGCAGGGGACGACTCGATGCTGGAGCTTGCACTTGTTGAAAATATTCAGCGGGAGGATCTGGATGCCATCGAGGTGGCTATTTCATACCAGCGGCTTATTGAGGAGTTCAGTCTGACCCAGGAGCGCCTTGGTGACCGGGTGGGGAAGAAGCGTGCCACCATTGCCAACTACCTGAGGCTGCTTAATCTATCCGCAGAGGTGCAGACCTCTATCAGGGAGAAAAGGATCTCGATGGGTCATGCCAGGGCACTCCTCTCTATTGAGGATAAGCAGCTCCAGCAGGAGGCCTTTGAAAAGATACTCTCTCACGACCTCTCCGTGAGGCAGGTTGAGGAGCTGGCCCGGAAGTCCAAAGCATCGGAGCCGGCAGTCCAGCCCCCACAGGAGGAGGAGCAGCGATCGGAATATGAAGACCTCAGGGAGCATCTGTCACACCATTTTGGAGCCACGGTCGAGTTTAAACGAAGCAATAAAGGTACAGGTCGCATCGTTATTCCATTTAAATCGGATGAGGACTTGCAACGCATCGTTAGCATACTCGATAAGCCGGGTAAATGAACAGGATCTTATTGACAATTCTTCTTTTTACCGCACTCTCCGCTCCTGCGCTTAACCAGGAGCGGACCAAACCGGTTTTATCCCCTCCCGCTGCTGAGCCGCAAGCCGGGTCAGATACTGCACAAACCGGAAAATCGGATGAGTACGTGCCTTTGTGGGAGTCCGACACCATTTACAAGGGAGCTGACTCGCTGCAACGCTACAGGCAGGCACCGCTGGTGCAGGGCGATACAACAGTTGTGGAGCCCGATTACAGCCACTCACCTTCACAAGCCATCATGTATGCCCTGGTGTTGCCGGGCCTGGGCCAGGCCTACAATAAAAAGTACTATAAGATGCCTATCGTGTGGGCGGCCCTGGGAGGAGCAGGATACGCCATCTCCTTTAACAGCACACAGTACCAGCTGGCAAGTGAAGCATATGCACTTACACCCGACGATACCAATGAAAGGCCTCTTAAGTTCTGGAGACGGAACCTGGAGCTCAGTTATATTGCGCTGATCGCTGTCTATACCCTGCAGGTGGTGGATGCCTATGTGGATGCCCAGCTCTTTTACTGGGATGTGAGTGAGGACCTCTCCATGCGGATTGCCCCATCACTTCAACCCCTGATGACCCCTGGCAACCTGGGCAGTCCGGGCAGTTTCGGCAGTTTCGGGGGACAGACATACGGATTTTCATGCAGTTTTAATTTGAGACGATAATGACGGGAGTGAAAAGTGTAATGGTTGCACTGTTGTTTTTGATGGCAACGGGTGTAGAGGGGCAGGAGCCGGTTTCCGGATCGACAGAGGTTTTGGAATCCACGGAGGCTATGGACTCTATTCAGGAACAGTTCACCATGGAGGAGGAGCTTGAGCTGCGGACCGGTGATAACCTGGATAGCCTGCTGAACCTCTGGTATGTGAACCAGTCCCTGGAGATGGCAGTTGATGAGACCAACCCGGAGGATGATACACCGCTTCCCGATTTCTCCGATTCTGTCTACCTGGCACGGCTGGCCGGAATTCCTTCGGTGGTTGATCTTGCCTACAACCGGATCGTTAAAAACTACATCAATGTGTACACCCTGAAGCGACGCGAACAGGTGCGTCACATGCTGGGATTGTCACAATACTATTTTCCTGTTTTCGAGGAGATCTTTGACCTCTACGGGGTTCCCTATGAACTGAAATACCTCTCCATTATCGAATCGGCCCTGAATCCGCGGGCTGTCTCCAGGGCCGGGGCGGTGGGTGCATGGCAGTTCATGTATGGGACCGGAAAGCAGTACGGACTTACCATCAACTCCCTGGTTGATGAGCGAAGGGACCCGGTGGCTGCCACCCATGCTGCGGCTCGTTTCCTGGTGGACCTGCATAATATCTATAATGACTGGACCCTGGCCCTGGCGGCCTATAACTGCGGACCGGGCAATGTGAACAAGGCGATTCGCCGTTCGGGCGGACGACGCAATTTCTGGGAGATCTATTACTACCTGCCCAGGGAGACCCGGGGTTATGTGCCTGCCTTCATCGCTGCCACTTACACCATGAGTTATTACCGGGATCACCTGATCACGCCGGTTCCCCATCAATTTCCTCCATATACCGATACCATACTGCTGCACGAGCCTGTGCATCTGAAACAGATAGCAGAGGTGCTGGACATTCCGGTGAAGCAGCTCAGGGACATGAATCCACAGTACAGGGCCGACGTGATTCCGGCAACCGGGAAGCGGAGCTATGCTGTGAAGATCCCGCTGGAAAGCACAGCCGCCTTTATCGATCTTCAGGACAGTATCTTTGCCTATAAGGACTCTGTCTTCTTTGATCCGGACAAGAGAGTAGCCTCTCCGAAGCATTATGCATCGACTGGCCGTGTGGATCTCCCGTCCGACAGGTATGACAAACTCTACTACACCGTGAAATCGGGAGATAACGTGGGCTACATCGCTGACTGGTACGATGTCCGTGCCTCCGACCTGAGGTACTGGAATAACATCAGCCGGAACATAATCCGGTCCGGCCAGAAACTGGTGGTCTATAAACCCAAAGGAAAATCGGCCCGGTACAAGAATGTGAACAGCATGAGTTTTACTGAGAAGCAAAGGTTTGCCGGAAGGAAGGCTGCGACCACTTCAACTGGTCAAACCAGTGGCTCGGATTCGGGAGAATACATTACATACAAGGTCCGTCCGGGCGATACACTCTGGGAGATCGCCGGCAAATACCCTGGTGTATCGGAGGATGAAATCGCCAGGCTGAATCAGATTACCAATGCTTCGAAAATTCAGCCCGGACAGGTGATCAAGATCAAACGAAAGAGCTGATCTGCTCTTGGAATTCTCGCAGTGAACACTATATTT
>JBDLIQ010000117.1:0-12074 GCA_039714775.1 Bacteroidota bacterium | reverse complement strand
CTACGGGCTCTACAACAACGAGGTGAGATTGCCTATCAAATACTCCCTCTTCGGAGGTTACCAGGTGATTAAAAAGAGCCATCTTCAGAGTCCCATCGATGAGACGGTCTCTCTGGCCTTCTACTTCAGGCACCAGGATTTCTACACCCAGCTTGACTTCGGGCTCTACTGGTACAAGGAGCCGCTGATGGTTGGCGCCTGGTACCGTGGCATCCCGTTCCGCAGTGGAAGGGATGAGGAGTACAAGAGGGATCCCCGGGGTGATGCCCTGGCTTTCCTGGTGGGGTACAAAATGGACCAGATCCGTGTGGGATACAGTTACGACTTCACCGTCTCCAACCTGGTCTCCTCAACCGGCGGGGCACACGAACTGGTGGTCACCTACCTGTTCAAGACCACCCGCCACCGCAAGAAGCGCCGCATGGTTCCCTGTGCGGAGTTTTAATCCAACATCTTTGAAGTAAACTTTATGCACGCTTTATCAATGGCTTGCATCACCTTCTTCCATGTCAATCCCTTCTCCCCGATAATCACAGGCCAGTCGTCCGTCACAACATCATCGAAATAATTGAGGCTTTTCAAGGCATGCAGAGGATTCCTTAATTCATACTTATTTGAATAGTATGTCAGGATATCTGCAATGGTGTTTCCCTTTAACAGGAAATAGATATCTATGAAATCCTTAACCCTTGTACCATCATTGGAAATGGCATTGACCTTCATGGCTGCTATGTCCTGTACAGAGGCCAGTCGAATATTCTCAATGGTATTCACAGGTTTTACCATTCCATATTTGTGACTGAGTATGTCAACCTTTACCCCTTCAACAGAACCTTTCAAGGTATTGTTCTCAATGAAATCCAGATTGAATCCAAAATCTGCCTCAAGCGCTTCCAGAAGTCCTTCCTGATTAAAATTTTCCGTGGTAAACAGATCAATATCCACTGATTCCCTGTGACCGATCTGCAATGCCAGTCCTGTATCACCAACAAGAAAGAGATCCTTCAAATAGGTTTTCTCCTGAAGCTCAATAATCAAATCTAGTACTTTTCCGCTGACAGTTTCCCTTTGAAGCATCTGAAATCTGCAGGTTTTAACTTATATAACTTTGAAACAAAATTGTAGGTTTTTTTATCCAGAGCACCTATCTGAGTAACCGATCCCCTAATCTCCTCCTCAGAATAATAATTGATCATCTGTTTGAACTCTTCGATATTACCCCTTGACAAAATACGCTCTATGATCAATCTTTTGTTCTTCTCAGGATCAACTCCTCCGTTTGGCATATCCCAGAAGAGCGATCTCCGCAACTTCAGCTCAGCTGAGCTGCTTCTTAGTATTATATGCCTGTCTTTCAGATTCATTGCGTATTTCTCTATGACATAAAGATACGAAAAAAAACAGCGATATTGACACCTTTTAGCGAACCTCCCTTAAGTACTGTTTTTACTTTTTTTGTATACTTAACTTACGTATGTTTACATTAAAGAGCTCAAGCAATTAGAGTTTTGATATGGAGATATTGCTGAATTATGGTTCCGGGGAGGTGTCCCTGGCCCTTCCTGGCAGCGCCAGGGAGATCAGCCACAGGGAACCGCAGATGGGTGTGGACCATGACAGGTTCAAACGGGACCTTCACTCCTATCTTTACAGCATCAACCGGCCGGTGAAGAGCGCGGGCATCGTGGTCAGCGACAAGACCC
This sequence comes from Bacteroidota bacterium, assembly GCA_039714775.1. GTDB lineage: Bacteria > Bacteroidota > Bacteroidia > Bacteroidales. Next base: position 10,371 of record JBDLIQ010000117.1, on the reverse strand, counting down.
GCCTCTGCCAGTTCCCCCTTTTTCTTCCCCTGGTTACCGAAGCATTGATGGCATATGGAGTGAAGCGGGATGAGATCACCTTTTATATTGCCTACGGAACCCATGCCCGGCAGAGTGAGAAGGAGTCTCTTGAGAGCTATGGAGAGATCTACAGGGAGTTTCGGTTTGTACACCATAACAGCAGGGATGAGTCACAGCTGGTGCTGGTGGGGACAACTTCACGGGGGACTGATATACGGGTGAACAGGGCGATCCTTGAGCACGACCTGCTGGTCACCTTCGGGGCGATCCTGCACCACTATTTTGCCGGTTACGGGGGCGGAAGGAAGCTGCTCTTCCCGGGCCTTGGCGGGTATGAGTCGGTTCTGCAGAACCACAGCCTCTTTCTCGATTTTGAGAAGCAAAGGTTGCAACCGGGTTGCCAATCGGGAGTGCTGGATGACAATCCGCTGGCCCTTGACCTGGAGGAGGTGGGTGAGATGCTGCCCGGCAGACTGGAGATACACGCGATCCTCAACAGCCAAAAAGAGGTGTGCGAGATCAGCTTCGGGTCTGGATATGATCATTTCAGGAAGGCGTGTGCACGGTATGATGACCATTTCAGGATTGGTGATGGTGGAAGTGGTGACAGGCTGTTTGACGAGACGGTTGACGGGAGCGTGTACGATCTTGTGGTGGCCTCGGCAGGGGGGTATCCCAGGGACATCAACTACATCCAGGCGCATAAAGCGATCCATAACGCTGCCTCCTTTGTGAAGGATGGGGGGAGGCTGGTGATTTTTGCCGAGTGCCTTGACGGGATCGGGAACCCGGACTTTCTGGAGCTTTTCGGACCGGAGGGGAGTGAAGGGATCTTTGCAGCCATGGAGCGGGGGTACAGGAACAATGCAGGCACCGCCCTGGCCACCCTGGAGAAGAGCGCCAGGATCGACATCCGTTTTGTCACCTCGCTGGATGAGGAGGCATGCAGCCTCATGGGGATGGTAAAAACCTCAGGGGAGGAGGCCGGGAAGATCATTCAGGGGGAAAAAGGCGGGGTGGCGTGGATCGCGAATGCCAGCCTGTTATACAGGTGAAGCCGACACACTCCCGGTATATGATTATCATGCTTATTTTATCGCCTATATTTCGGCAGCATTTCTACTTTGCTGCCAATATATAGTTCCATAATTGACAGGAAGTCGGTCGATACAAATATCTTTACACTTTTTGTATATTATCAGGCATAGTATTTACATTTTTTGTATATTTGTATATGGTTGTTGTAGAAAGGATTTCGGGTAGAAGTTACGAAACAGAAATTCTGCCTGTGACCCGGGAGGACTACAAATCAATTACAAAAGCCCGGTTCTGGTTCAATTGGAGAGAGGAGAAGGAGTATGACGTTTTTAAGATCAGGATCAAAGAGACCAATGAGATACTGGGCTTAATATCACTGAAGAATCATAAGCGGGAATCCAGGACAGAGATCAAACTTATCGCTGTATCGAATGAAAACACTGGGAAGAATAAGAAATATGAACATATAGCCGGGAACCTGATAACTTTTGCCTGCATCAGAGCGTTAGATTTTTACGGCAATTGGGCATCTGTTTCACTGATTCCAAAAACTAAACTGATACAGCACTATATAGAAAAATATCATATGCATCCTACCGGAAAACACCTTTTCCTGGATATTGTAGGTATCATGAAACTGATAAACAAATACAATCATGACTAAGAAGAAATATAAAGAACCGTTTGAAGATTGGGTGGTTCTGGTTGATTCCAGTGTACTGACTGACGAGGAGAGAGAGAGGGACCGGCTCATCATGCTGAAAAGGAGAAAGGAAAGAATGAAGAAAATGCCCGAGGAAGTGTTACAATCCGCGGACCTTTTACAGCTGAAACTCCATATTGAGAGTTATATCGAAGATCCGGCAGAAAATCCGAAGCCCCGGTTTGCAGAATTTCTGACCAGATATGCAGATATACTGTATAAGAAAAGAAAGGATTTTGCTGATGATCTTAGCATAGATCCAATCATGCTGAGCCATGTACTGAACAACCACAGGGATCCGCAGGATACCTTTATGTACAGATTAATCATCCACAGTGAAGCATCATACAAGGATATCACCGGGTTTAAAAGAGAACTGTGGCCCATGGTATATTACAAGGACAAGGTAGAGCGGTTTATGGCTGCTGAAAGCGAGGTAAGGGAAGCAGAGGAGAAGTATGTTACAAAAAGAGATTTGGGAAAATGAGAAAGACTACCCGGGGTGTTCTATTAGCGATTTTTCTATTTGGCGGGATCGGTCCGCTTCTTTCACAGCATGTACCCACGCACATTGCCAATGAAGGGATTTACACCTTTCTGGATGAGCTGGCCTCTGACCACCACATCGATCTCTGGTCACTGGTTAAGCCCTATTCACGGCGCACCATTGCCAGGCTTCTTGAGGAGGCAGAGGGTTCGCGGGAGGAGCTCAACGGCCGCCAGCTGGCGGAGCTCGATTTCTACCTCATGGACTATGCCAAGGAGGGGGCCGGAGATGCTTCATGGAGCGACCGGCCGGCTGCCAACTGGCTCTGGCAAAGCAAGTATAAGAACAAACGGGCCGATCTCTTCTACTACCGCGATACCCTCTTCCAGATAACGGTCAACCCCATTGTGGGCTCCGATGTGTGGGTGAACCAGAATGGCTCCTTCTCCCACTGGTGGAACGGGGTGGAGGCGTGGGCCTATGCAGGCGGATTCGGGCTCTGGGCCTCGCTGAGGGACAACCACGAATCGACAGAGCTCACTGCCCGCGATTTCCAGAACCGGCGGATCGGTGCGGCCAATATCAAAGGGACGGGAGGAGATGGCCGGGACTATGAGGAGTTTCGCGGTGGGATCACCTACGGATGGCGGTGGGGCAACGTCGGACTGGTCATGGACCAGGTGGCCTGGGGAGAGAACAATGCCGGGGCCAACATCTTCTCAGGCCGGACCCCCTCCTACCCCATGCTGGAGCTCAACCTCCAGCCGGTCTCCTGGTTCCGGTTCCATTACATGCACGGATTCCTCACCTCGGAGGTGGTCGACTCCACCAAATCTTTCGTGATAAACAATGCCTACGGCACCCGCACACGGAGCGTCTACCACAGCAAATACATTGCTGCCAACATGTTCTCATTTACCCCGGTTCCGCGGCTGCAGCTCTCGGTGGGTAACTCCATTGTATATGACTACCAGTCGCCCAGCGCCGCCTACCTGATCCCTGTGGCATTCTACAAAGCCATTGACCACAACCTCAATGCCCGCAACGAGAACATGAATTCACAGCTCTTCTTCTCGCTCTCTTCACGCAACCTGAAGCATTTTCATTTTCACGGCACCATCTTCCTCGATGAGCTGGCCATGGGAAGGATCGCCGTGGCCGATGAGCACAACTTTGTCTCCTACAAGGCGGGTCTCTCCTCCACCATGGTTCCCAACATGCGGGTGGTGGCTGAGTACACCTGGACCAATGCGCTCACCTTTATGCACTACGTGCCCACCACCACCTTCGAATCGAACCAGTACAACCTGGGGCACTTCCTGGAGGACAATGCAAAGGAGCTCTACCTGGCCGCCGAATACAGCCTCTGGCGCACCCTCAGGGTGAAGGCGTTCATGAACCGCTCGCTGAAGGGACCCGACCACACCGGCCTGGGTACCACTCCCCGTATGACCATCACCCCCTTCGAGCCTGTTGTGTGGGAGTCGCTGCGCGTAGGGCTCTTTGCATCGGCGCAGCTGGTAAACGATCTCTATGTGAGGATGGGGTATGAATGGCGCAATGTAACGGGCGAACAGCCCTACCTGGACCGCTGGACCCCTGAGGTCTATCACGGGGAGACAGGCACCTTCAGGCTCGGGATCAATTTTGGTTTTTAGGATTGCCCGAATCCTATTATCTTTAGTAGCGCATTCATTTTTCAGGAATGCATTGTTTTTATTATAGAGAAGATGGCAACAAAGAACATATACCCCGTATTTGACAGGATCTATGACCGGAAGGTGAAGGAGGAGATCCTGCGCCAGAGCGCCAAGGTGATCTGGTTTACCGGACTTTCGGGTTCGGGGAAGACCACGCTGGCCTCGAACCTTGAGAAGGAGCTCTTTTTCCGCAGGTTCTTCTGCCAGGTGCTGGACGGGGACAACATCCGGATCGGGATCAATAACAACCTTGGATTCAGCGAGGAGGACCGGATGGAGAATATCCGGCGCATTGCCGAGGTCTCTAAGCTGATTATCAACACCGGTCTGATCACCATCTGTTCGTTCATCAGTCCCACCGACGAGATCCGCTCCCTGGCAAAAAATATTATCGGGGAGAACGACTTTATCGAGATCTTTCTGAACCCGCCCCTGGAGGTGTGCGAGAAGCGAGATACCAAGGGGCTCTACAAAAAAGCACGGGCCGGACTGATTAAGGATTTTACGGGGATCTCCTCCCCTTTCGAGGCTCCGAAGCATCCCGATCTTGAGATCGACACCTCGGTCACCAGCATCAAGGAGTCGGTGGACCAGATCTTCAACGTGATCATCGACCGGATTACGCTTTGAATTTCGATTAGCGGCGGTCGCCCCACAGCAGGGTCACATCGCCCTTCTGGCTGAAGGCGGAACCGCTCTCCCACTTGCCCTCTGTCACCCAGAGGTAGACGCCGCCGAATGCGCGCTCCTGGTTCACATAACCGTCCCAACCCTGGTAGATATCACGGGTTTCGAAGAGCAGTTCGCCCATCCTGGAGAAGATCTTCAGGTGGTACTCGCCCGGCGCTTCTGTGAAGTGTGGATGGAACAGGTCGGTCCGCAGTTCGTTGGGACTGTAGGCTCCACCGGAAGGTCCCGTGGGACTGGCGCTGAATACGTTGGGGAAGCGCAGTTCACTCTCACCTGAGCCCACCAGGGTAGGGATCTTCACAATGGATGTATCGCTGCATCCCCTGTTGTTTGTTGCCACCAGCCTGATGGAGCCTGTATTTGCAGTCAGTGTACCGGCCTCAATGGAGGGCTGGAACTCATTGGAGGACCAGCTATTCTCAGGCGGGTTGCCGCTTTCCTGCCTGTTGTCTCCCTGCAGAATGTCCCAGGCAAATGAAAAGGCCCCGGTAGAGTAGTTCATCACCTCCAGGGGCGGTGTGCCATCTGCACCCTCCAGTCCGGTCTCAATCTCAAAAGCCGCCACGGGAGCCGGATATACCTCAACCAGCTGCCGGTGCATCTTGCTCATTCCGGCTTCATCCTGTGCAATGAGTGTTACGGAGTAGCTTCCCGGTTCGGTGAAGGTGCAGAGTGGATCGGACGCTGCGGAGGATTCGCCGTTTCCGAAGCTCCAGCTGTAGGAGGTGGCGCTGACGCTGGCATTGATAAAGCTTACCTGCAGCGGGGCACACCCCTCGGTGGCGGATGAGGTGAAATAGGTGACCAGGGTGTGGCGGACCGGCTGTTCCGGTACTGTTACCTTTTCGGATTGGTGGAGATCTGTATGTTGTGAAGCGGTTTGTTGCGATCCGGTTTGTTGGGGATCTGTTTGCAGCTGGTGTGATCCGTGGTCCCTGTTCTGTCCGGTGGTGCCCATGTTTTGAGACTCCCGGTTTTGTCCGGTCACTATGGGATTTTGAGTGTGATCTGCTTCAGATGCCTCTTCCCGGGATGAAGTGGTTGTTTTGGTTATGACAGGTTCATGGAGTTGTTCTGTGGGTTCGGCTGATCCTGCTGGTCCGGCTGCCGGTTCAACTGTTCCATCCAGGGGACGGTTGGTTAAGAGAAGGGTAGCCACTGCAGCTCCTGCCACCACGATGCCGCCCATATAGAACACATTGAAGCTCCCCGGATCGAAGCGGAGGAATTTTTTCATGCGCAACTGCCGCTGCACACCTTTCCAGCTGCCCGTGGAGGGTGTGATCTCCGCTTCGCCCAGTTTTGAACGAAACAGCTCCTCTATGTTCATCTTATCACTCATTGGTCCCTGTCATTCGCTTTGGTGACCGCTCACTCTCTTTAATTCTGATCAGCCGCTCCTGTAACCAGCGCCTGGCCCTGCTGTATTGCGATTTACTTGTATTTTCATCTATCTTCAGGATCTCTGCGATCTCCCGGTGCTTATACCCCTCCACAGCGTAGAGGTTAAATACCACCCTGTAGCCTTCGGGCATGCGTTGAATTATATTATATAACTCCTCCCTTGTAAAATCGGTCTCGCTCCATCCACGCTCCTCAAATCTCGACTCCCTCACCTCATCCAGGTCGTCGTGGTACCGGTGCTTCAGCATCTTATGATAGTGGGTGATGGCCGTGTTAATCATGATCCTGCGCATCCAGGCCACCAGCGAACCATCTCCTTTAAACCTGTCTATATGCTGGAAGATCTTTACAAATCCCTCCTGCATAATGTCTTCAGCCTCCTCTGTACAGGTGGCATACCTTGCACAGATTCCCAGCATCAACCTGGAATAGGTATCATACAACCTCTTTTGCGCCGAAGAGCGACCCTGTTTACAACCTTCAAGTATGTCCTTTTCAACCCCCATGAACAGGTTCAATAGATTAACTTAAAAAAAGGGCAGAGGGTTGCACCGGGGGTATCAGATATTTTCTGCCCGGCTCACCCTTCCCTTTTAACTGCCAACTATATTACCTTACTACGAAAAATGGGTTGAGAAGGTTCTCTTTATTGTAGAGTAATTCGAGGCCGTTGTCGACCCGGTAGACATTTTTTCCGGAGGCTTTGACCACTGCATGGGCTGCGGCGGTATCCCACTCCATGGTGGGTCCCAGCCGTGGATAGATCTCAGCTTCACCGGTGGCCACCATGCAGAGCTTCAGCGAGCTGCCCGAGTTGACCAGCGAGATCTCCCTCCCTTCTGAATCGAGTGAGTCCACATAATCGGCTGTCTCCCGGTTATAATGTGACCTGCTGGCCACCACACGGAAGCAGGAGGAGTCGGCCTCCTGTGCCGGGAGCCGTGTGGAGAACTGGATCAGGTAGTCGAATGGCTGACCGAAGTTCTTCTCCTTTGTGCAGAGGTATGCGCCCCGGGTTGGATGTCCGACGTAGAGGTGTTTCAGTGCCGGGGCAAAGACCACCCCGAATTCCGTCCTGCCCTCTGTCACCAGGGCAATGTTGACGGTAAACTCCCCGTTCCGTTTGATAAACTCTTTGGTCCCGTCCAGCGGATCCACCAGCCAGAAGGGGCTCCAGATGGTGCGCTCTGCATAAGGGATCGCCCTCCCCTCCTCGCTCAGCACCGGAATCCCGGTCTCCTTCAGAGCCTCCATAATCACCTCATGGGCCCGCCTGTCGGCCAGGGTCAGGGGAGAGTCGTCGGCCTTGCGCTCCACCTCAAAACCTTCCCCTTCATACACCTCCATAATGGCGCTTCCTGCACTGACTGCAGCTCCGATGGCAATAGAGTAGTTGTTCTTCATCTGTTTCGGTTCATGCTGCTAAGGTATAACACAGAAGCAACTTTTTGCCCTTTATCGGAGTATTTAAACATATGTGGCAACTTATTGTCTAAGGATAAAAATTCTTACTAATTTCACGGGAGGAGACAACATGAGGAAGAGACAAAAAACCGGACTGGTCATTATTGATCTGCTGATACTGTCAGGGGCCTATGTATTGATGGCGGGACTGAAGCCGGTGATGGTATCCTACCTCTCGCCCAGGTACCTGGTCGGTTTTGGAATCACGGTGTTTCTCTGGATGGTCTCTTCGTTCTACTTTAACAAATACACCATCTCCCGAAAAGAGAACCCCACCTTCCTGTTCCGCAACATCATCACCCCCAACCTGATGGCCCTGGCCTTTATGGCATTCATTATCTATGCCTTTAACACCACCTTCTACTCCAGGATGATGGTTTTCGGCACTGTGGGTGCAGCCACACTCTTAGAGATGATGTTCCTTAGCCTCTACTCCTACTTTATTGTATCGCAGGAGTATGACGCTGCATCGGCCTTCCTTGAGAAGCCCCCTACCCTGCAGGACGTGAAGAGAATGAAAGAGACTGTGGTGCACAGTGAGCAGCATGTGGATCCGGAGGTACTGTGGGAAGCGATTTCGGAAGAGTGCAGCACTGTGGTTGCTGATTTTATTGCGGACCATGTGGATCTGGCAGATGACGGCACCCTGGTCACCTCCACCCTGACCCGCTTTAACATCCTGCGACAACCCGACAACAGGTTCAATACCATCGTAAACCTGAGGCGGGTCAACGACATCCGCTACCTGAACAAGTTCTTTGAAGCGGTGAACCACAAGCTGCCCAACGAGGGGACCTTCGTGGGTTGTGCGGAGACGGCCGATCAGCGGCGAAGAAGGCTGCTGTGGAAGTACCCCCCGGTGATCAACCGGGTGTTCTACACCTTCGATTACATTATTAAAAGGGTCTTCCCGAAATTCTACCCCACCCGGGGGATCTATTTTCTCCTCACCCGGGGCAACAACCGGGTCCTCACACAGGCCGAGATCCTGGGGCGGCTCTATTCATGCGGATTCGAGATCAGGGAGGAGCAGGAGGTGAATGGGCTCTATTTCTTTGTGATGAAACGGATCAAGGAGCCTGCCTTTGACATCAACCCCTCTTACGGTCCCTTCATTAAGATGAGACGCGTGGGCAAGGGAGGAGAGATCATCAAGGTGTATAAGCTCAGGACCATGTTCCCCTTTGCCGAGTACCTGCAGGATTACGTGCACCAGCAAAACAGCCTGGAAGAGGGTGGGAAGTTTAAAAATGACTTCCGCGTGGCCCGCTCCAGGGCCATCCTTCGTAAACTGTGGCTCGATGAGCTGCCCATGATCATCAACCTGCTGAAGGGCCAGTTGAAGGTGGTGGGGGTGCGTCCCCTGAGTGAGCACTACTTCAACCTCTATTCGAAAGAGCTGCAGGAGAGACGGATCAAATACAGGCCCGGGCTGGTCCCTCCCTACTATGCCGACCTGCCTGAGACACTCGAAGAGATCCAGGCATCGGAGATGCGCTACCTGGAGGCCTACGAAAAGCGGCCCCTGCGCACGCAGATCTGCTATTTCTGGAAAGCCTTTTACAACATTCTCTTTAAACATGCACGATCCAGTTAGTTACCAAATTGGGTAGTTGGGTAGTTGGGTAGTTTGTAGGCGAGAATATGCCTATATTCGTACAAATCGTGATTTGATATGATACTGGTAACCGGCGGAACGGGACTCCTGGGATCACACCTGCTGCTTGAGCTGGTGAGGGAGCATGAAGAGGTGGTGGCTGTCAAACGGGCCTCATCCGACATGGAGGAGGTGAAGCGGGTGTTCGCGCGCCACTCCGGCGAAGCTGAAGCGCTCTTCAAGCTGATCGACTGGGTGGATATCGACCTGGCAAACCAGGCGGATGTGGAGGGGGCAATGACCGACATCGACCAGGTGTACCACTGCGCCGCCATGGTCTCATTCAATCCCGGTGATGCGAACCAGATGATTGATTTCAATGTGACCAGTACGGAGAACATTGTGAATGCCTGCCTGGCGACCGGTGTGAAGCGGTTGGTTCACGTCTCCTCTTCATCGGCCATCGGTCGCTCCCCGGAAGGAGAGCCTGCAGATGAGACGATGATCTGGGCCCGCAGTAAGAAGCACACCGCCTACTCGGTCTCCAAGTTCAAATCGGAGATGGAGGTGTGGCGGGGAATGGAAGAGGGGCTGGAGGCGGTGATCGTCAATCCCACCATCATTATCGGTGCCGGTTTCTGGAACAACGGCAGTTCAGCCATGTTCAGCCGTGTGGCGAAGGGGTTGCGGTTTGGCACCCCCGGGATGACCGGTTATGTGGGTGTGCAGGACGTGGTATCGGCGATGACCAGGCTGATGGCATCTGATATTTCGGGGGAACGCTTTATCCTCAGCGCCGGTGACCACACCTATGCAGAGATCCTGAAGATGATCGCCGGGGCCCTTGGAGTTCCGCGAAAGATGAAATTGGTGACCCCCTCCATGCTGCACGCACTGTCGCGAATGGATGCTTTGAAGGGGTTCTTAACAGGGAAGCGGTCCCTCACCCTGGAACAGGTCAAAGCAGCCTTCAACCGCGCCGGGTTCTCCTCCAACAAGGTCCGGGAGGCCATTGGATTTGAGTTCACACCGGTTCATGAGGTGATTCAGCGGGTGGCAGAATTCTACAGGGCAGATCATCCGAAATAGGTACACGAAATAGTTAGGAAGTCGGGATGGAGAGGGGTGTAAAGAGAAACCCCCCTCCCGGAAAACATGCGAAACCCCTTTAGCATCGGGAGGGGGATTGGAATCTTGCGTTGATCCAATTGTTAATGTGCCGGGGAGCTATTTATCAGCGTCATCTTCCCGAAAAAATTCACTTTTT
>JBDLIQ010000116.1:0-12203 GCA_039714775.1 Bacteroidota bacterium | reverse complement strand
TTACCCACCTTGAAGTTGTCAAACTGCATGGTAAAGGCATAAACACCCGGCCAGATCACATTCTCCACCAGGATTGCCTCAATCTCTGAATAGTCGTTCTCAAGTATGGCACCATCCCAGTCGGGAAGACCGAAGTGATCAGAGATGTTGCTTACCACAGTATGCCACTCCCCGTCATCCGGCACATAATTGGTAATGGAGAGAAACTCCCTGGCCAGATCGCCATCTGCATTGGGACCCCAGGGAGAGACCAGGAAGGGTACACTGTCCACTTCGACGCCGTCATAGGTCGCACCGGGCTCGATCTTCACATCAAAAGCAATGTAGGTATTGTCTGTAATGTCAAAGATCAGGCTCTCATTTTCGGTAAATTTGAAATGCTGGCCATCCCAGAAGTTGACCTGGCTAACCACGTTGTGAAGTACGCCATCTGCCTGCGATACATCAAAAGCGGGTGTGCCGTCTTCATGCTCCGCCAGATTGGGCCTCCAGAGGTCAAGACTCACAGTCTCCTGAAAATCCTCTGTGTAGGTTGTAACAACTGTTTGAGCCTCTGTATTTATTAAAGAAGACAGAAACAAAGGCAACATGCATGCTAGAAATAGTAGCTCTCTTTTCATAATTCACGGTTTATTGGTTAATATTAACAAGTGTTCACAAAAAAATAAGGAGAAGCAGAAGCATTACCAGCAATATGCTGAGCATAATCAACACTGTATGGTGGCTTATGATTCGTTTAAAGAATTGCATGATTGTGATTTGATGACAAAACTAGAGAGAAAGAATCACACAGAAGTATCCTCAATTGATCAATAAGTTTAGTAGTTTGCTCTAATGATCACCTCTTTTGATACTCCCTGGGTGTTACTTTGAACATCTCACGAAAACAGGTAGAGAAATACTTTGGGTTAGTAAACCCCACTGAATAAGCAACTTCGGTAATATTGTAGTCACCCTGGTTTAGCAACCTGGCAGCCAGCTTTAAACGGATGGAACGAATAAACAGGTTTACAGTCAAACCGGTTAGGGATCTTAGCTTCTTATAGAGGTAGCCTTTGCTCATGCCCAGTTCACGGGCAAGCAGGTCGCCTGACAATTCACCATTATCGATGTTATCCTCAACCAGTTTCACCAATTTCTCAAGAAATCCCTTATTGATCTGTGTAATCTCTATATTCTCCGGTATATAATCTGATTCGGATGAGAATTTTTCGGCCAATTGCTTCGTGCTCTCCAGGATGTTGCGTAGTTTGAGTTTTAATACATCCATGTTGAACGGTTTCGTAATATAGTCATCCGCACCCAACTCCAATCCCGAAATCTGACTTTCAGTTCCTGATTTGGCAGTAAGGAGAACGAATGGAATATGGCTGGTGAGCGCATCATTTTTGATGGCCTGACAGAATTCAAGACCATCCATTTCCGGCATCATGTAATCGCTGACAATCAGATCGGGCATATCCTGTTTCGAAACCAGCAATCCCTCTTCTCCATTCCCGGCCAGGAATACATTATATAGATCACTCAGCTCATTGTAAAGTAACTTCTGCATATCCAGGTTATCCTCCACCACCAGGATGCTGTACCGGGTCTTATCCACCGAAAGATCTCCAACGGTCTGCCCGGCATCATGCTCAAACTCAAGCATGGTCTGGATATACTCAGTGTCAAGATCGCTCTCATACCCGGTCAGGATCTCTTCGGGCCGGTAGATCTCTCTGTCTACACGGATCCGTACTTCAAATTGTGTACCCACTCCCTCTTCGGCGAATACATCTATGGTGCCATAATGCCTCTCCACAAGGTCCTTGCACAGGGAGAGACCGATACCTGAACTTGCACCGCCCGACTGGTATTTGTCGGTAATCTGGTAAAAGCGGTCAAAAATATGCTCCAGGTGTTTCTCCCCGATCCCGGGGCCGCTGTCTGCCACTGTCATCTTCAACCACCCGATGCCCTCCTCTTCTACCTTGTCCATGGATAATTCAACACTTCCGTTGAGAGGAGTGTGCTTAAAAGCATTGGAAAGCAGATTGTAAAAGATCTTCTCTATTTTATCCGAATCGAAATGGATCAGGATGGAGTTGTGCTGAGTACGGAAGCGAAAATCGATCCCTCTTCTCTCTGCATATGGTTTGAAGAGCTGATGGATGCTCTTCATATAGCTTACAATATCATCCTCGGCAACAGCAAGCTTCAGGTTCCCGGTCTCCACGGTCCTAATCTCCAGCAACTGGTTGATCAGTTTGTACAACCTCTGCTCATTTCTGTAAATCATCTCCAGCATCTCCCTATCGGCCGGTTGGCTGTTGATTGCCTCACTGTTGAGAAGCTGTTCTGTGGGCCCCATGATCAGTGTCAGTGGGGTCCTGAATTCATGGGAGATATTGGTAAAGAACCGCAGCTTCATCTGGTCTGATTCGTGCAGTTTTTTCGCCATCTCCCGGATTTCATCATTGTGTTCACCCAGCATCAGGTTGGCATTTTTCAAATCCCGGGTTTGTGCTTTCACCTCCTTCTCCAGGTTCAGCTTCTGACTGTTAAGTATCTGAGTCCTGACCTGTATGATAATGATAATCAGCACCAGGATGACAGCCACCAGGAGCAGTTTGAACCAGGTTGTATTCCAGAAGGGAGGCAGCACATGAATTACCACTCCTGTGTGATGATCAGAATAATTGCCATCACTGTTGGTCCCTTCAATCATCAACTTATAGGTGCCAATGGGGAGGTTGCTGTAACTGACATACCGGTGGCTGGCATCTACTTCGTGCCAGCCATCATCAAAACCCTCCAGCATATACCTGTATTTGACTTTTTTTGGTGCTGCATAGGCAAGCGAAACAAAATCGAACGAGACAAATTTGTCTTTGTTTGAAAGGTTGATCTCATGGGTAAAAGAGATGGATCGTTCGAGGATCACCCGCTCATTGACCGTATCGCCCGGAAGCACCCTGTTACCGGATATGCTCATGCTGGTAAGGATCACCGGAGTTTCATAAAGCGGTTTTTCATCAATTTCATCCGGATGAAAATAGGTTACTCCGTTGGTACCCCCGAAATAGATGATCCCCTCCCTGTTCTTGAAAAATGCCCCCTGGTTGAATTCGTTGCCAATCAATCCATCCTCCTCTGTATATATGGTCATTCCTCCATGAACCGGATCAAATTGCACCAGTCCCCGGTTTGTACTTAGCCAGAGGTCCCCCAGATCATCCTCCAGGATCCCATGTACGGTATTGCTGGGCAAACCGTCACCAATGGTATAGGAGGTGAAAGAGCGGCTCTTCTTGTCAAACCGGTTTAGTCCCCCGTTGTTGGTCCCTATCCAAAGTATATCCTCACCATGGATCTCAGGTTCAAAAATGCACCTTATCCGGTTGTTTGATAAAGAAGTCTTATCCGAGGGATCATTAACAAAGTGTTCAAACAGACCTGTGGAGGGATCAAACCGGTTCAATCCGCTTCCCATGGTTCCCACCCATATGATCCCATCCGAATCCTCATAAATATATTGGATTTGCGAGTCATTGGTGCCTTCAGGATCTCCTGTTGCCACAACAGGAAAGTATTCAAATGAGTGATTGTCTTCCCTTAGTCTGCCCAGGCCCATGTTCCCTCCACCGACATAAACCCGGTCATCTGAAGATATGCAGATTGATCTGATGGTCCAGATCTGAAATGATGCAGGGTCATTGTCATTGATATGGAAATTAAGGAACTGTCCGGTTCGTGGATCATAGAGGCTTAGTTTGTAATCGAATGAACCCATCCAGATCTTTCCGTCAGCCTGTTCTTTGATTACACCAATGATATTTGCAGGTAATTCATTGGAATATTCATAAGTGAGGCTGTTTTTCGTGTTGTAGCGATTATTTAAGTGTTGGGTTGTACTATCCCGGAGGTCGATTCTGTTCACTTTGGTCTTGGTTCCAATATAGAGTTGTTGCTCCTCATTCTCATAGATGGAATAGACATCCTTATCGGATATAAAGAGTCCTCTTTCAGGGTAATTATCGATGGTCCTGAATTTCTGGGCATTCAGATCCACCATATAGACCCCATCATTCTCAGTCCCTATCCAGATCAGGCCGTTCCTGCTTTCATGTAAGCACAGCACTTTTTTCCCTTCAAAGACAAATGGTGCCCACTCATTAAAGCTAAACCATTCAATGGATTGCAGGTCAGGCGACATGCGAAACAAACTTTTATCATGGTCATGAAATGAGGAGACCCAGGTATTGCCTTTTGAATCCTCCATACAATGAAAGATCCTGACCCCCCTTGTTTCCGGAATAAGCTCTTCGCGGTATCCGTTTTCCTCTTTGTAGATCCTGATCAGACCATGATGTGTAGCCACAAGCATTTCTCCCGAGCTGGTTCTCAGGACATTATAGATGACAGGGTGATGGTTGGGATTCAGGGGTTGCGTAATCAGGTGGTGTACTTTCAGATCTTCAGCATAGGGATCCTCAATGATATTTAATCCCCCGTAAGCGGTTCCGACCCATACAGATCCATCCTGATGGCAATGGATGAAGGTGATCGAGTTATCATTCAGACCGCTTTCACTCTCCTTAAGGGAGATAAACCTGTGCACCTCTCCTGTCTCCCGGTTCAACAGGTTCAAACCATTGCTGGTGCCAATCCAGAGATTGCCCCTCAGGTCCTCCGCAATGGTAACGATGCCATCATCACTCAGGCTGCGGGGATCCTTCGGATCGTGCCGAAAAGGGATAAAAGTATCCTCTTCCCGGTTGTATTTGTTCAACCCCCGGTCAGTTCCAATCCAGAGCGTCCCTTCTGAATCCTCGAAGAAATTGTTGTAGTTAAGAGATAAACGGGAAACATACGATGTGCCGGATATGGATCCTGGTTTGAGGGAGTCCGCCTCATACCTGTGAAAGGAGTCTGTAGAGGGATCAAAACGCTCCAGCCCCTCTACATTGTACCAGATCCAGATCTGGTTGTGGCTGTCCACATAAAGACGCTCGATCCAGCTGTCAGATGGAGTCCTCCTGTCATCCCCCATGTAATAGTTCCTGAACCCATAGCCATCATAACGGTTTAGTCCATCCTGTGTGCCAAACCACAGGAATCCCAGGCTATCCTCAACACAAACACTTACATGACTATGAGAGAGCCCCTGAGTGACACTTAAATTATGAAACCGGATCTCGGTCTGTTGTCCATGAAGTGTCTGACAGACTGCCGATACAAATAAAAGAGAAATCAAGATTCTCCTTATCATGCGTTCCTTTAATAGGTTCGTACAAATCTATTGAATAATTACCAATGTCCGGGAAACAAAAGAACCTCCTCTTATACTCAGAATATATGTTCCGGGATGCAGCTTAACCATTCCCAGCGTGATGGTAAATTTGGTTGTTTGTTGATCAACAGGCTCCTCGAACAGGAGCCTTCCCAGGTAATCATGTACCAGCACCCTGCCATTGCCCGGGAGTTCCGATCCCGCGATTTCCACTGTAAAGGATTGGCCTGAGCCTGCCGGATTGGGGAACACCTTCAATGCGGGAGCAGTTGTAAACTTCTCCCCGGCAGAGGTCTCTTTTGACCCGATCGTCAGCGCAAGCGAGGGTCTGTGGTTGGAGTCGGTTTCGTCGGTACTGCTCAGCCTGTAATAGTTACCGGGGGTCTCATCACCGGCACCGGAGTTGAGCCTGAAGAAGATATAATCTCCAGCCCCTGCACCCGCTTCATATTCTCCGTTAATATAAGCGGCAATCGCCATGGATGCCGAAGTATCGGCATCGATGAAGCCGGGAGTGGAGGAGGGAGAGATCAGGTGTGGCACCAGGCCGGTGCCGTTTTCGCTTTCACCATAACCGCCCTGCCAGTGATCACCCGCCAATACATCGCTTCTTGACCTGGCGGGCAATCCATAGAGATCAACGCTGCTTTGAGGTGAATTATTAAATCCTTTGAACCTGATCTTCAGTTCAGCAGATTTCACCTCTTCAGTTTCACCCAACAGGGGCAGCCTAAAGGGAATAACTGCAGAGGCATCATATGTGCCTGTGACAGCACCCACATGGTGTTCGTGGAGACCGACCCACTCCAGTTTGTTGGTCGATCGAATCTGGTGATCATGGCGGTGCGCACCAACTGTCAATTCATAGAACCCATCCACCGGCAGGGGATCGGTGGTGGCCGAAACAGTTACCGTTTCTGAAACATTTCCCGAATAATCGATGGCTGTCACCTCAAAGTCATAACTGGAATCGTTCTGCAGATTATAAACCGCGAACTCTGTGCCGGTTGTTATCTCCTCACGCTGGTCATAACTGATTCTGTAATAAGAGATGCCCGTGTTGTCTGCTGCGGCATCCCATGACAACACAATGGCTGAAACCATTGTTTCAATTACTTTCAGCTGACCCGGTGCTGCCGGATCTTCAAAATCAAAAACAGCTGCCTCTTTTTCAAAACAACCGCGATCAGGATCCCCGGCAGGCAATCGTACCAGCCTCTCCAGGTCTGTGGTGGGTGCATCTTCAACTAAACCGGAATTGATGGCGGGAGAGGCAGCGTTCAAATGAAAATCCCAACTGTCGTAATCGGTCAGATAGGTATCATAATCGGTGCTTACAGAATTATAGTCGTCTGTCCCGGGGACCGACTCCAACACCATGGCTCCCGAGAAGTTGTTACGAACCAGGTTACCGGTACTTACACCTCCATCTTTATGATTGTTTATCCTGATCCATGGATGCGAACCATAGTAGAAGAGTTCCAGGGGATTCCTGATGACCGTGTTATTTACTATTTTACAATTTTTGGCACCGTACAATGCGATACCATGAGCATGGTCTATAACAACCAGGTTATTCTCGACCACCCAATCTTCGGAATATCCGTCAAACATGACAATGCCCTGAAGAACACTGGTTTTCAGAGGCAGGTCGGGATCTGTGCAGCTAAAGACCACATTCCCCTTTATCTCAATGGATTTGATTGGTGAATTGAAGGTCCAGCTTTGAAATACATCATCGTGATTTCCGGTCTCATAGTCATCCACGACAGCATTCATCACCACATTATAATTGAAGGTATTGTAGCTCTTGAGGCCGCGAATGGCATCGCCGCCAAACCTGTCGATAATGTTGTAATCAAAATGGTTGTTCTCTCCATCTATGGTTACTGAAAAATAGGTATTTGTGATCAGGTTGTTTCTGATGACATTTAACTTCCCCCTGTTGAGAATTCCATTGCCGCAATTGTCATACCATGCCTGGTTATCGGTCCACACTGCGCTGCTCTTTATCCCATAAATGTGGCAATTCTCTATGGTGATGTTTTTTGCATATGCCACCATGTTCAGATAATCACCCAACTCTGTAACACCCGCAGCCTCGGGGCTGATCTCCAATCCTGAGAGGACCCAATTGGCGGAGACCATAAAATTGAGCTTTTTCACCTTTGGGGTATGGTTTGCCTGGGCGGCGATATATACCCTCCCCGCATTCTCCCCTTTAATCTGCGGAAACCCATGATACCCGTCTCGCAGAAAAATAATATCGCCCGCTTCAAAGGAGGGGTTGGTGGCAAAGAGTTGCTCCAGACCTCCCCACGGATGAAGCGAGTCGCCCGGATTGGCCATGCTTCCGTTGACCGGATCGCAATAATAGATTGTGCCTCCCTGGTTTCTATCAAGGACACGAAGATGAACCGGTACAACGGAACTACCTGCCGTACCTGCAACCTGCAGGTGAAAAAGGTACTCTCCCTCCTGTCCTGGTGAAGTATTTACTGCGATTCTGCCCGTGTTGTCCCCATTATTGATGATTTCCGCAAATGGAGGTAGATCATCTGATGTAAATAGAACTCCCGAAACATTGGGATCAAACGCCGCAAAGTATATATCTATCTTCCCACCGGCCAGAACCTGCTGACTGCCTATGGGTGATACAACCATCTGATTTGCATGGAGCATGGAGGCGTGCAGCAACAACAGAAGCACAAAGCCGGAAGAGACCCTGGCCAATGCTGAAAATGACTTGCAATAAAACATATACATCAAATTATATACCCTAACCTTAGCCCCGGAGGAGCCTGTCTAATAAACCAAATTGAAAATATAACCGGTGGGATGTGGCATCAATGATAGTGAAAATAACCAAAACTGCGATTGAAGTCAGGATTATTAACTTATTCAGGCAATTGAAATAATCAGGCGACCAGATGAAGATAACGCGAAGAATTGTTATTCTGTAATCTTACTAAAGCTTCACGCCGATCATCAGTACATCATCGATTTGCGCTTCATCGCCTTTCCAGCGGTCGAACTCATCCGAGACAGCTGTTAACTGGTCAAACATGATCATCTCCTGCAGTTCGCCAAGGAAGCTCTTGAGCCGGGGGTAACCGTATTTCTTACCCTTCTCTCCCCCGAACTGGTCAGGAAATCCATCAGAGAGAAGGTAGATGGAATCGCCCCGGTTAAGCTTCATGTTATGGGTAGTGAAGAGTGTGCTGGCTTTTGTATGGATTCCTACAGGCATCCGGTCACCCTTCACCTCCTCGAGTACTCCCTTTCTGAATATGTAAAGGTTGTGATGTGCACCCGTAAACTGGATCTTCCTGGTCCTCGTATTTATAGCCACAAGTCCCATATCCATTCCGTCTTTGGTCTCTCCGGAACCACCTGTCTGGCCCAGTGATGTGATAAGCTGGTCTCTTAATTCATCCATCAGTTCATTGGTGGGGCGGTTGGCATACTTGTTGGAAATCTCGTTAAGCAGGGAGGTTCCCAGCATACTCATAAAGGCTCCCGGAACACCATGTCCGGTGCAATCTCCCAAAGCCAGCAGTATGGTTGCATTCTTCTTATCCACCCAGAAGAAATCACCGCTTACAATCTGCTGCGGCCTGTAGAAAACAAAATGTTTTGGCAATAAAAAATTCATCACCTCTTTTGCCGGGAGCACTGCATCCTGGATCTTTCGTGCATAGAGGATTCCATCGGTCATGGATCTCTTTTGTTCAACAATCAGGTCTTTCTGTTGCTGGATAGAGTCCCTCTGGGCCTCAATCTCATCTCTTTGAGCTGATATCTCTTTGTTCAGGTTCTGCAACTTCTTTTTCTGGGCCTCAATTTTCCTGTTTTTCTTTTCAAAGATCTTTGCTCTTTTCCTGAGGTTCCTGGTGTAGAGTGCAATCATCAATACCAGCAGACCCAAAAGAGCAACATAGACGGAGATAGCAGCAATGGAGGTATACCATGGGTTCAAAATTCTGAAAGAGAATTTGGATAGAGGGCTCTCCTGACCATAAACATTCCGGGCCTTCACCCGAACCTCATACTCCCCATATTTAAGATTTGCGTATTTGGCAGATGTTGAATGATCCCAGGCGCTCCATTCACTGTCAAATCCTTCTAAAATGTAGCTATATTGAGTCTGGTCATTTGCCTCGAAATATGGAGCGCTCCATTGAAATTCAATGGTGTTGTATTGAAAATCCACCTGGGGTTGGGCATCTGCCATCAATCCGGGGTGAAGTGCACCATAGAAGAGAGAGGAGTCTCCGGGTATCTCAACATTTCTCAGCAGCACCTGGAACGGAGTGCTATAATCTGACGAATCCGATTTATCGTAATGGTATAACCGGTTTGATTTGGAGAACCACACTTCGTTGTTGCTGTCACTGAAGAAAACATCAACCGGCTCTTTGGAAGATAGCCGAAGGAAAGGTGTTTCGATAACCAACTCGGACTCTCCTCCGTCTCTTTGAACCAGTATCTCGGTCCACGCTCTGTCCTGGTTCTCAAATGAGAGCCAGTAGTCCCCATCCCTGTCCCTGTAGAAGGTATGGATGGTATTGCGTCCCATGGGCAACAGGCCGTTAAATGCTTCATTGGGGAAAAATGTATCACTGAAGTAATTGTAGCGGAAGAACCCATCTTCGGTCCCCATCAGCACCTCATTGGTCTCCGGGTTTATAAATGCCCTGTTGTACTCCTCAGATGGAAGACCATCCTCTATAGTGAATGACCGCATGGTGACCTCCAGGGAATCTGAGATATCAAGACGGATAACCCCCAGGTATGAGGAGACCCAGAAGTAATCATGCTTGTCTTTCACCATGTGTAAGATCCTGCCATCCAAATCACCGGATTGGAAGAACATTTCCCATGCTCCTCTCTGGTAGTGCAGTCCAACCAGTTGTGTCTGTCCGCAATAGAGTATATCCGGCTCCTCCGGATCGTAAAGGATATGCTGGCCTGAGATCTGTTCCCGGACCTCCAGGCTATCCGGTAGATTGATCATGCGCTCCCTGATGGTGGTAACTCCCATCTGATCATCAATGATAAAAATTTCATCAAAACCTGAGGCCAGCAACAGTTCAACTCCCGCAGAGGGGGTTATCACCTGCAGGTCATATATATGACCCTCTATTCCAGGCACTTTAACAGACTGAACTCCTTCCCTGTTCGATAATTGACGATAGATCCCTCTTTTGGTAGAGACTACCAACCCTCCATTGAACTCCTCTATGTCAGTGATTAACTCTTTGGTGGTCGTGCCGGAGAACCCGGTATGGGTTGAACCAATCATACCGGACCTGAAAGGGCTGTTCAACTCAACCTTACTTACCCCTGCCCAGTGGGCCAGCCAGAGGACTCCCGACCCGTTGTGCCGGTCACTGATATAGACCTGGTTAATGGTGTTGTCGATTAATCCTTCCGAAAGGGAGATGGTATTTTTGATGCTGCCACTCCTGTCAAGTATGATCAGTCCTTCCCATTCTGTGCAGATGAAAATGTTGTTATCACAAATCATCGTACTTTCGATGGAGCCATGTTGAAGCTTCTCCCACAGGGCGGGGTTTAGAAACGAGCTGTCCACACTCCCGGTTTCAGTGTTCAGGAGGTACATTCCATTGAACTTCGTAGATACCAGCAGTTGACCGGGTCCAAACAGGTCCATGCCGGAAACACTCTTCTCAATGAAAAATTCGCCACCTGGGACAATCTCAAACTTCTCTCCGTTAAACTCCAGCAATCCCGACTCCAGGCTGGTAGCATAGAGCTTATGATCAGCAATATAGGAACGAAAAGATCCACCAGGCAATTCCAGGGTGTCAAGTTGATCGCTGCCCGGATCGTAAACAAAGATTGCTGACCTGTCGCAGAAATAGACTTTATCTTCTTCGTAATAGGTTCTCCCAATAGAGAGATCTGACAGGGTAGCTGAATTACTGAGGGAATGGTAGATAAGCTTTCCATTTGCATTCGGTTCCAGCATTCCGAAATCGCCCGAGGCTCCTACATAGACCACCCCATCGTCACCTGTTGTCATTGACAGAACAGCTGCATCATTGGGAAGAGGAATTGTCCGCCACGCTACCCCGTCAAATTCCAGCACTCCCTTTTCCTGATTTCCAACATATACCACACCACGGTGGTCCTGTGTTATACACCAGTTCTGTTCACTTCCACCAGTTTCATTGTAGGGATAGTTGGTAATAAACGGAAGGCCGTATTGATTGGATTGACCTGAAGCAGCAATTATGCCAGGCCCAATAATGAAAAGGAATACTGCGAATAATCTCTGCTTCATAGTAGATTATTATGCTCCTAAGTTAAAAATTCTTAGAAAGACCCCTTTGAAATTCTCTATAATTGTGGGAAATGAGCCTGCTATCTAACCGTAATGTGCCGGCGATACATATAGTCGTGATCGTGGTTATAAAAATCTTTTCGCGGATAGTAGAGATAGAAATCCCCGTCCACAATATGACAATCGTCAGAGGGGCCATCGAAATCGACAAAAGTGGAGTAGGGCTGCATCTCATTTTCAGCGGCCACATCAACCACCGCCTCCTGCGTCCACGCAACTCCGTCTGAAGATGAGAAGAGCAGCAGCCTGTTTTCCAGATGTGTCTGTACAGTCAGCAGGTATTTGCCCAGGGCGGTGCACCAG
This sequence comes from Bacteroidota bacterium, assembly GCA_039714775.1. Lineage (GTDB taxonomy): Bacteria > Bacteroidota > Bacteroidia > Bacteroidales. Next base: position 258 of record JBDLIQ010000116.1, on the reverse strand, counting down.
GCGGCATCTGAATGCAGATCCTCCCAACCTGATTCCAAGGGAAAAATAGTGCTTCCTGCAATATCCGACAGTCCGGGAATATCCCATTTTCCATTGTTATACTTCATCCATTGTCCCACTTTATGCTCCAATGCATCATCCAGCACATCATCAAGCCTGGCCCGGGCAACCGCCGGGTGTCTGTTGCTTGGAGCGGGATCTGTGTCATTGTAATAGATGTACAGGTAATCATCCTTTACAATGTAGGCTCCTCCTCCA
>JBDLIQ010000115.1:0-12357 GCA_039714775.1 Bacteroidota bacterium | reverse complement strand
TGATGCACCCTGCTCACCGTCCGGCTCGTTATAATCATGCGGGGAACAATGGTGAAAGAGAAGTGAAGCAGGAAGAGGGAGAAGAAAAGACTGTAGTAATGGGTATAATCCACAATGGTATCATCCAGGATTAAGAGGAAAAATATAACGATCACCCCCAGCAGGGAGGTGAGGAATGTGCGTGTAAAATCATCCAGTCTTGAACGCCGGAATACGTTATTATAAAATCCTGTAAAATAGTAGAAAATGATCCAGGCGAAGGGGAGCCCGATGGTCCCTGCCCAGAAGCGTGAACCCAGCAGGATAGGTACGTCCATACCAAAAACCTGCGGTTCAATCTGAACCTTACGAAACAGATAAAACATGCTCCAGGCCGCTAATGCGGTCAGGAAGTCAAAAACAATATACAGCAGGCGCTGTTTCCTGTGGTTCTTCATTCAACATTTGACCTCTTAATAATATAACTGCAAACCTGCCTGATTAATTGCCTCGGAGGTGAAAAAAATGACGCTTATTGTTTCGGAATATAAACTATATTTATGCCTTCAACAGAAAAGATGGACAGCTACCTCCATAAGGGCCTGAGAAAGAAGCTTATAGAATCGATCCGGGAAAAGGGAATCAGGAATGAAGATGTACTGGATGCCATGAACAGGGTGCCCAGGCACCTCTTTATGGACAGCAGTTTCATCAACCATTCCTATACCGATAAGGCGTTTCCTATTGCTGCCGGACAGACCATCTCCCAGCCATACACCGTTGCATTCCAGACCGAACTGCTGGAGGTCGAACGACACTGCAAGGTCCTTGAGGTTGGAACCGGTTCGGGATACCAGACTGCCGTACTGCTGGAACTGGGCGCAAGGGTATACACCATCGAGCGACAGAGGCAGCTCTTCCTGGATGCGCAGAAAACACTCACACCCCTCAAATATAAACCCTCCTATTTTTATGGCGACGGATATGAAGGTTTACCATCTTATGCCCCCTTTGACAGGATCCTGGTCACGGCTGCTGCCCTGGAAATCCCACAGCGCCTGCTTGACCAGCTTGCAGTGGGAGGGATCCTGGTGGTTCCTGAGGGTGGACCATCAGGACAGAAAATGATCCGTATCTTCAGGGAATCGGAAGATGAAATCAGGAGAAGTGAACACGGATATTTCTCCTTTGTGCCATTGCTGAGAGGTAAAAACAGTTGACATGATCCGAACCGAAGCCATCACATTTAATGACTTCCAGGTAAACACCTACCTGGTTTGGGATGAGACCGGGGAGTGCCTGGTGGTGGATCCCGCATTCTATTCTGTGGAAGAGCAGCAGCAACTTGCAGCCTTCATCACCGGCAAGGGGCTTACCATTGCCGGCCAGGTCAATACCCACTGCCATGTGGACCATATTCTGGGTGTCCGCTTTATGAAAACAAAATATGGATCTGCTTTCAGGGCACACGCTGAGGAGTCGAAAGCAGCTGCCAATGTTTCGCTAATGGGCGACCTTTTTGGATGGAGTGTGGAGCCCCTGGAGGATATTGATGAGTTCATCCGGGACAACCAGACCATCGGAGTCGGAAACCGGTCGCTTCAGTGCATTCATGTACCCGGGCATTCAGCCGGAAGCCTGGCATTCTATTCAGCTGAAGGCGGATTTGTAATCACAGGCGATGCCCTCTTCCAGGGCAGCATCGGGAGGACCGACCTCCCTGGTGGGGATTATGACACACTGATCGCCTCTATCAGGGACCGGTTGCTGGTTCTTCCGCCGGAAACAGTGGTCTACCCGGGCCACGGACCCTCCTCAACCATCGGAGGTGAGATTGCTGAAAATCCATTTCTGAATACCATTTAACAACATCATTTCCGGGGTCAACTTTGAATGCCCTTTTAATTATCTTTGGCTTCAATTCCAACAACTCAAATTTTCAATTTGCTGATTCATGAAACCTGAAAAATTTAGCCTCCGTCACCTTGGACCGGGAGAGCCGGAGATCGATGCAATGCTTGAGAAGATCGGTGTCGGGTCGGTTGACGAACTCGTAGAGAAGACCATCCCCTCCTCCATTCATAACAGGCAGCCGCTGAACCTTCCGGAAGGGATCAGTGAACATGCATACATGCAGAAGATGCGGCAGGTTGCCGCCAGGAACAGGTTGTTCAAATCATACATCGGACTCGGTTACTATAACACCAACCTCCCTGCTGTAATTCAGCGCAACATCCTGGAGAACCCCAACTGGTATACCTCCTATACACCCTACCAGGCAGAGATCTCCCAGGGAAGGCTTGAGGCGCTTTTAAACTACCAGACCCTGGTCATGGAGCTCACCGGGATGGAGATCGCCAATGCTTCGCTTCTGGATGAGGCCACTGCCGCAGCCGAAGCCATGATCATGCTCCATAACGCCCGCTCCAGATCCGCCGTAAAGGCAGGAAAAAACAGCTTCTTTGTGGATGAGAATATCTTTCCGCAGACCCGGGCAGTGCTGGTCACCAGGGCCGAACCTCTTGGAATTGAACTTACATTTGGTGCCTATGCAGAGGTTTCGCTGGACGACTCCATGTTTGGCTGCTTTGTCCAATACCCGGCAGCGGACGGGGTCATCAGGGATTACAGCGCATTTACTAACGCGGCCCATGAACTGGAGATCGGGGTGGCCGTAGCCGCCGATCCCATGAGCCTGGTGCTGCTCTCCCCTCCCGGAGAGTGGGGAGCGGATGTGGTGGTGGGGTCCACCCAGCGATTCGGAATCCCCATGTTCTACGGAGGCCCCCATGCTGCCTACTTTGCGACCAGGGAGCGTTTCAAAAGGCACCTTCCGGGCAGGATCATCGGGATCTCCATTGATGCACATGAGAACCCGGCCCTCAGGATGGCGCTGCAGACCAGGGAGCAACACATTAAAAGAGAGCGGGCCACCTCCAACATCTGCACTGCACAGGCCCTTCTGGCCAGCATGGCAGGTATGTATGCCGTCTATCACGGACCGGAAGGATTGAAACGAATCGCCTCAAACATCCATACCGGGGCAGCCTACCTGGCTGCACAACTGAAGAAGCTGGGATACACGATAGTAAACGAAAACTTTTTTGACACCCTGCTGATCGGACTCCCGGAGGGCATCACTGCTGAAGACATCAGGGAACTGGCCATTGAAAAAGAGGTGAACCTCCACTACCCTGAAGGGGGAATGATCCAGTTCTCAACCGATGAATCGACCGGCGAGGAGCAGGTCAACGAGCTGCTGGAGATCTTCTCTGTGGCTGTAAAGAGGGGGATCCGCTTCCATGAGGTGGTTGAAACCACCACAGCATTTGACCCCTCATTTGAACGAAACGCTCCCATCCTTGAACAGGAGGTATTTCACAGGTACCGCTCTGAAACGGACCTGATGCGGTACATCAGGATGCTGGAAAGAAAGGATATCTCCCTGACCCAGTCCATGATCTCACTGGGTTCGTGCACCATGAAACTGAATGCAGCCACACAGCTGATGCCCGTCAGTTTTCCCGAATTCACAGCCATCCATCCCTTTGTACCCATTAACCAGACCGAAGGGTACCACCAGCTGATCAACGAACTTGAGTTTGCACTGAAGGAGATTACAGGTTTTGCCACCATCTCCTTCCAGCCCAATTCGGGTGCATCGGGCGAGTATGCAGGATTGATGGTGATCCAGGCATATCACCGGGACCGTGGTGAGGCCCACCGGGACATCGTACTGATCCCCGCCTCGGCACACGGAACCAATCCGGCCAGTGGGGTTATGGCCGGACTGCAGGTCAAGGTGGTCAGGTGCGACGACGGGGGCAACATCGATACCGGGCACCTGAAGGAGCTGGCAGAGACCCATCAGGGCGAGCTCTCCTCCATCATGATCACCTACCCCTCCACCCATGGAGTGTTTGAGGACAACATCCGCGAGATCATCGACATTGTGCATAAAAACGGGGGACAGGTCTATATGGACGGGGCCAACATGAATGCACAGGTGGGCCTCACCAGTCCGGCCCACATCGGAGCCGATGTGTGTCACCTCAACCTGCATAAGACCTTTGCCATCCCCCACGGAGGGGGCGGGCCCGGTGTGGGTCCCATAGGCGTGGCCAACCACCTGGTGGAGTACCTGCCCACCCATCCGCTGGTGGAAACAGGCGGGATCAAGGGCATCAGCGCCGTTTCGGCATCTCCCTACGGCAGTGCCGGGATCCTGGCCATTTCGCACGGATACATCCAGCTGCTGGGAGCTGGAGGTCTCACCGAATCGACCCGGACTGCCATCCTCAATGCCAACTATGTGGCAGCCTCACTGAAGGAGCACTATGACATCCTCTACACCGGAAGCAAAGGGTTTGTGGCCCACGAGATGATCCTCGATTGCAGGAAATTCAAGTCGATGGCTAACATCACCGAAGCCGATATCGCCAAAAGGCTGATGGACTATGGCTTCCACGCCCCCACCCTCTCCTTCCCGGTCCACGGCACACTGATGATGGAGCCCACCGAGAGTGAGTCGAAAGCCGAGCTGGACCGCTTTATCGAGGCGATGATCGACATCCACCGGGATATCATGGAGATAGCCGAAGGAAAACAGGCGGTGGAGGGAAGCGTACTGCGCCATGCCCCACACACCGCCGGGGTTCTCCTTTCAGAACAATGGGATGCGAACTACTCCCGGGAGAAAGCGGCCTATCCCCTGCCCTGGGTCAGGGAGAACAAGTACTGGCCCCCCGTGGGCCGTGTCAATGACGGACACGGCGACCGGAACCTGGTCTGCTCCTGCAAACCGCTGGAGTATTACCAGGAGGATTAAATGGGATTAAGCCTCGACCGGCTCTTCCGCATTTTTTCGCGAGAGGAAGAGGAAATTATCACAGATGATCTCTGTGCTGTAGTGCTTGTTCCCCTCCTTGTCGTCCCATGAGTTGGTAGAGATCTTCCCCTCCACATAGAGGGCATCGCCCTTGTTCACATGCTGCTTCACAATCTCGGCCGCCTTGTTCCACACCACAATCCGGTGCCACTCGGTTTTGTTTACCTCCTCGCCCTCTTTGTTGCGATAATATTGATTGGTTGCCAAAGGGAAGTTAGCCACAAAAGCCTCCCCGTCCCGTTCAGATACCCTGGGTACCTCACCCACATTTCCGACAAGCGTTACTCTGTTTACACCATATTTCATAACTGTAAAGATTTGGTTACAGAGGTTAATGTGACAAGGGTGGAAATATCGGTCAGTAGACCAATTTGATTTAATGCCTCTATTGACTAATAGTGCATATATTCACTAATTTGTATGTCTTTCAGGACATTGATCCAATAAGTGTGGTAAATAGAGTTGCTATTGTGAAAAAAATACTACTTTTGTAGTTCATAAAAATTTATACGTCATGAGTACAGGTACAGTAAAGTTCTTCAACAATGTTAAAGGTTTTGGATTCATCACACCCGATGACGGTGGCAAAGATGTATTTGTCCACCAAAGTGGGTTAACCGATGAGATAACTGAAGGAGACAAAGTTAGCTTTGATGTGCAGGAAGGTCCAAAAGGACTGAACGCAGCAAATGTCACGGTAGTATAACACTACTCCCTGACTTCAGTCATTTACAAAACCTGTCATTTTTGACGGGTTTTTTTTTTGGAAAAATATGCGGAGAGGATAACAATCAACAACACAACGATCGCCACATATACTCCTTTTGGGACCGGTGCCGCCTCGCCCGAAGCGTACGAGTGAAGCCCTGAAAAATAGTAATTTACCCCAAAGTAGGTCATCAATACCGATCCAAAACCAACCAGGGCGGCTGTACTTAACTGGAAATGGCCCTTAAAACCGGGAATCCTGTGCATGTGTACGATAAAGGAGTATACAAGGATAGTAACCAGCGCCCAGGTCTCTTTGGGATCCCAGCCCCAGTACCTTCCCCACGATTCATTGGCCCATACCCCCCCGATAAAGGAACCGATGGTGAGCATAAAGAGGCCAACGATCAGGGAGATCTCAATAATATAGGACAATTCTTCTATGGTGAGGGTAACCCGCTGTTCACTCTTTTTGTCTCTTACGATTATAAGGATAAGGTTGGTCAATCCCAGCAAGGAGCCAATACCAAGGAATCCATAGCTGGCAGTAACGATAGCCACATGGACGATCAGCCAGTATGATTTCAGCACAGGCACCAGGTTGGTAATTTCAGGACTCATCCAGCTTAATCCTGCAATCAGCAGGATGATGGCTGACAGAACCGTTGTAACAGCCAGCGCCATCTGCGACCGCCGGGCAAACACCAGCCCAGACAAGCATGTAGCCCACCCAATGAATATCATCGATTCATAACCGTTGCTCCAGGGTGCATGTCCGGCAATGTACCAGCGAATAGCCAGACCTGATGAGTGCAGAATAAACAGCACAAAAACCAACACGACTCCCACCTGTGTTACCCTTCTAATCTTTACTGCAGGTTTGAAAATATTGAAAAAGGCCAGTGCAAGCAGGATGAGCCCGGTAACCAGGTAGCCTTTGGCCAGCTTACTGAAGATGTTATGGTTCACATAGAAAACCTCCAGTTTAATCTTCGCTTTGGCCGGTATCACCGCATATCCTAATGTCAGTTGGTTTTGCTTCAATTCATTCAGAAGCTCCTCCGCCGGACTCCATGAGCCAGTCTGCTTTGCCTGGTTAACCATTGTCATGTAATTGGATAGTACCCGGATGGCCCACTCCCTGTTTTCGGCGGGCAGCGCTCCTTCAGCCCCCCCCAGGACGGTCCAGGTATGATTTGCATCATCCGGAATGGGGAAAATCTTTAGAAATCCTCCCGAAAGTGCCAGGTAACAAATATTTACCCGCTCATCGATCTTGATCACCTCCTTATCTGACCGGCTCCTCAATGCAGGTGGTTTTCCATAAGCCTCCTCAACCAGGTTCTTCAATTTATACCCTCCGGACATGACCTGGTCGAATGAAACATAGTCGCCCGAAATCCCCAGCATCATTTTGATTCCGGGATCTGAGACCCTGATGATCTGTTTTCCCCTCCAGCTCCCCGCATCTGCATTCATACCGAGGAAGACCTCCACGGGGGTTAATCCTTCAAAACTGCTTTTCCTGTAAATCTTTCTCAGAATTTTCGAGGCCATTGAGGTGACAGGCTCAATACGTCCCTCATTGCTCTGAACCAGCAGCTCTCCGAACGACCTGGCATGGGCCCTGTCGATCCGGCCAAAGGTTGTGGGAGCCTGCGCACCCGAATGAGAATGAACTGCCAACATGAACAGGAGTATCAGTGGCAGCACCCTTTGACTTTTTAGTTTGGACAATGCCCTGATCAACATTTGAAACCTGCTCCTGTGGTTGAACAGGGTAAAGAGCATACCAATGGTCATCATCAAATACCCGATATAGGTAATGGCTGTGCCCCATGAATCGTAGTTCACCGAAAGTACAGTGCCCTGCTCATCCTTATCGTATGAAGATTGAAAGAAACGGTATCCCTTATACTTCAGGATGTTATTCATAAAGATACGGAATGGGAATTCCCTGTTCTCCAATTTGTCAATAATGGTGACCTCACTGGCAAATGAAGAGGGACTGTTGGAGCCCGGGTAGCGTTCAAGCTGGAAATCATTCAGATAGAGCGAAAAAGGAAGCCTCTTCAGAACAGCTCCATAGGTTACAGCGACATTGATGCCATCGATGGTCACCGAACCGGGTTGTCCCGGCAGCCCTTTACTGCCAAACAGGTCAATGATCTCCGATTGCTCGCCAACAGATATCCTGACCTCCATGGCATCGCCCGGTGCCATCTCAGCAGAGGAATTTGCAACCAGCCTGGTGCGTCCCTTCGGAAGATATTGTTTAAGAATGAAACTGATGTGACCAATCTGATAGACCCTCTTTTCCTGCAACGGAAACTCCTCCAGGTTGGGCAAGCGTGTCATTTCCGATCCCATGGTTCCGGCCGACAGCTCGCCGTTCATGGCGGTCAGAACCACTCCGTCGCCACGCTCCCGGAACAGGATCGTGGTCTCATCGGTGGGATTCCCAAAACTGAATACAGTATTATTGAGATTTCGCTCCTCTCCTTTGGTCAGAATAAATTCAAGCCTTTGCTTCTGCTTACCAATGGCAACCAGTGAAAGAACCGGTCCGCCCGACTCATCTGCAACCACACTCCGCGAAGCCGAGGGAATAAACCGGATGTTCTCCACAGTTACTGTTTGATCATTGATGGTGATGGACTCTTTGAACCTGTTTTTCGTCTGGGCAGCAAATCGAACCCTCTTCATCTCTGAAAAGGATTCCTGGCCGTTATCAACAGCGATGGTCACAAAGGTTTCATCCGATATAAACCGGTCCGACGCCCCTCCTTCACGGATGTGAATGACCCCTTCGGTACCCACATACCGGGTTACAGCAGCTCCGGCAAGGATGACAATAAATGAGAGATGAAACAGGAGCATACTCCACTTTTTCCCTGCTATCATCTTATTGACAATGATGCTTCCTGAAAGGTTAATCACCAGGATCGCCAGCAAAGCCACAAACCACCATGAATCATATACCAGTATTTTGGCCGTGGTGGTTCCCTGGTTGTTCTCAATAAAAGTGGCATAGCCGATGGAGATTGCAAAGATGACCAGCAGCAGGCCGGTTGCGGGCATGGAAAACAGGCGGGAAAGCGTCTTTTTCATAAGAGCGAAAATTATTTACTGTAGTTAATCTGTTTCAGGGGGATCTGAGGTATTTCTTCTCCGCATGGCAGCCTGTCAGACAGGATCCGCCACTCTCCAGCGGGGTAAATCCAACAGGCATCTCCCAGCTGCCAAACAGAACCTTATCGGCCATCAGATGCTCATTGCCCGAACCATGCACATTGTGACACAGGTTGCAATTCCGCCCCTTCTCCCCGTTGATATGCAGGTAGTGCAGATTCTGCTCCCCGTTCCTGAAATTGGTGGCGTAGCTGGTTGTCTCAGACTCCATCAACTCCGCGTCGTGACACATGAAACAGAGATCGAAATTCTCAACGGTTGCCGCTGCATAAGCTCCCCCAGGAAAGGCCGAATTGAGCAGAAAGGGTTGCTCCGAGGAATGCGGGAAATGGCATGTACCACATCCATCCATCTCGATCACCCCGTGCACATAGTTTCCAGGTTTCACCAGGCTGCCGATATCAGCGATCACCCTCTCCTCAGTTTCAATGGGTTCACTATGACAATCCAGGCAGAGCGCCTTGCCGCTCTTGAGCAACAACATTCCATTTTTAGAAGCATGGGGAGAGTGGCAGTTTGCGCATCCCTTCTCATCATTCACCACCCCGTGAACCACCTTTGCCTCATCCAGGGTCGATTGCATATCATGGCAGGTCAGGCAGAGATCCCGGGACTTATCAACCAGCAGTCCATCATGCTCCGAACTGTGCGTCTCATGGCAGTTTGCACAATCATCCTCAAAGGGGTAATGAATGTTCTCAAGTTCTGATTCCATGCGCACCGAGGTGTGACAATTCAGACACATAGATCGCTTTTCGGTTTTCAGTAGACCGTAATTATCCGACTGGTGTGGCTCATGACAGCTGCTGCAGTCACCCCCGGCCACCGGACCATGCTTCACACGCTGCTCGGTCATCGACATGTCGTGGCAATCGGCACACAGCTCCGATTCTTTTGATTTGACAAGCAGCCCTTTGTTGGGCGATCCATGGGCGGAGTGGCACATCAGGCACTCCCCCATCTCAGATGGCGCATGGATATTCGTTTTGGTGTTCTCTTCGTGGCAGAGGAAACAGAGACCGGGCATCTCATCCGCCATATCAAACCCCTTCACACCCTCCTGTGGATGCTCCTCACCATTGGCCATGTGGCAATTCTCACAATCATCCTCTGCCGGATAGTGCATCACCTTCTGCCCCACCAGGTCTGAATGGCAATCGGTACAAGCATTTAGCACTATCTCTTCTGGAGAATTCTGAAGCGCACTTGTTGTCGCTAAATCAATTTCTCCCAATTGTCCATAAACATAGGAGCTGAAAAGGCATATGATACTGGTCGTAAGCAGGGTCAGGTATTTCATAGGATTGGATCTTTAAAATTTCCGGACAAGTTGTACATAGGTGCTGTAGTAATTATATTCATCGCCTAGGTAGTTTCGCCGGTAGAGGTTAATTCCCGCGGTAAGATGGAGCTGTCTGTACCTTGTTTTAAATTCACTGCTCGCGGTTAGCAGGTCAAGGTCAATACCAGGCCCCTTCTGGTGCCTGTACCCCAGCATGAGATCAATCTTAGTGGTAGGGTTGAATTCATAGGCTGCTTTTCCGGAAAGATCTGAATACTTCCGGTTGATATGCTCGTCCACCATGTCGTAATCCCTGATGTTGCCGTTGAGAGACAGAACAACCTTCTCAATCCTTTTTTGGAGATTCACGAAGTACCGCATCATTTTATAGGGAGTGATGGTGCTGTTCTGGTACTCATACTCAGCACCCAGTTCCACAAACTTAATGTTGACTTTCCCTCCCACCGTATTTCGTTTGATATAGTTCAGAACCAGCAGGTCCGATTTCTCTACATTTCTGTAGTCCACAAACTGTCCCCTGTAATAGATCTCCAGCCAGTGGTCAAGAAGGATCATGCTGACAGTCACATTGTTCGAGATAGCATTGTATTTATAGGATCCGGTCTGAATGGCCATGTAGTCTATATAGACCGTGGATTGATTGGCGATCTGTCCCCCGGGAACACGCTGGATCTCCATGTAATCCCCCTGCTCAATCAGGATATAATCAAATCCATCCTGGTAGATGATGGTACCTGTAACATCCTTTACAACTATGGTGGATTGCTCGATATGGGGCCTGCTGAGCATGGTTATCTCACCGTCGGCAAGATAGTACTCCTCGTTGATAATCTCCAGGTCCACAGGATTGCTGTCCATGATGTTGCGGAGGTTCGAATAGCTGTATGAAAGATTGAGCCGGCCTGTGGGTATTCTTTTTGTGTAATGAAAATTGAATCCTCCCGTGCTCCTTGTTTCCCGGTAGAGGGTGTGTGTAACAGCACTGTATTCGTAACGCAGGTTTGTATTGAGGCTTGCAAACAATTTGTGATTCAGGCTGGCCGAAAATTTATCCTGATGAGATCTTTGAGACTCCTGCTGCTGGTTGTACAGATTATAGCTGCCAACAAACCTGAAATTTGCAGGCAGGTTCAGGGTCAGGTTCTCCGTTGCACTTAAGATGCTGTAATTCTGACTCCCGTAACGGTTGTAGTTATAGATCATGGAGCGGAAAGTATACCGCTTCTTTTCATCCAGGTAGAGACTGTTGTTCAGCCGGATGTTGTCTGTCATGTTCTCAACCTCAAACAGGTTGGCATCACGCCGAAAATACCTGTTGTGCGAATAGCTCAGTTCGTTCCGGTCGCGGCTGGTAAATGATTTACGTGTTGAGGCCTCAAAATTGTCCTGTTCTGTTTTATAGGTACGACCTGTCTGCACCTCCCGCTGGTCCCATTTGGTGCTGTTATAACCCATAATAAGTGGCAGTATCCTATTTCTTAATGAGAGATCGCTGCCCCAGCGGCGGGTATCCGATCTGATATCGGTCAGGTTATCACGGTTACTGTAGCTATCGTTCCAGCTAGCCCAGGAGCTTAAAGTAACCGGTTTGCCGTTGAAAAGGGTGGCTCCAGCATTCAACCCTTTCAGGGTCCTCACCTCGGCCCGGTCGGGGGTGACCAGGTAGTCATCCTGGTTCGACTCAGGATAGAATTCACCTCCCAGGTCAACCTGCAGGAAGCTGGGGTGCCAGATGAAGCTCTTTGTATTCAGCCGGAGCCCCCCTGAAAGATAGGTACTCTCCTGAAATTCAGAAAAATCTTTCAACGTGGTATACCGTTGTCGATACTGCCCCCTCATTTTCACCTCTCCGTCTATGGAGGAGATATTCCAGAGACCATACGTTTGCCCATTGTTTTGGGAGAAAACATCAGTTGCAAAGAGTAAAATCAGACCATATATAAGTATTCTTGTTTTCAAACCTACCGGTAACGGTTAGTTAAACATAAAGCGATCCTCTCCCCCGTGGGGATTGTGGCACTCTGTACAGTTTGTATCTTCGATATATGAATGGGTTTCATCTTTGAGAAGTCGTCCGGCATCATGACATTGGAGGCACAGCTCCTGCCCCGAACTGACCAGCAGTTTTTCCTTTCCCGAACCATGTGAGGTGTGACATGTTGCACAGTGGCCAACAGAAACAGGGCCATGGACCACTTTGTAACTCCCTCTAAAATCATCATGACACAGGTAGCAGGTTCCCTGTTGCAGCAGCAAGTGGTTATTACTTCCATGTGGGTTGTGACAT
>JBDLIQ010000114.1:0-12383 GCA_039714775.1 Bacteroidota bacterium | reverse complement strand
ATCCGGGACATCCACAGCTTCCTCCTCCAGTCCCTTGTATCTGGACTTTAGATCTTCCCATTCTTTAATGGGGATGAATACTCCGGTAGTCTTTCCTTTATTGTCCGAAACATATTGTAGATTCATAGCACAATGGATTTAATCAAAGATGCGAAATATTGGTAACAGTTTTCAATATACTCATGCCACCTGATGGTGCCTCGAATAGTGGGGGTGACGATTGGCATCCTCCATTAAAATTACCTGATGATTTACATTGGACAGACGGGATCGGGCCAGGTTTGGTTGCACTAGGCCAACCACTTACATTCTTAACTTTTTACTAATCCCCAAAACTGGTCTCCAGGTTCCGGGCGCTGATGATCCAGGGGTGGTCGGGCGGAACATAGTTGATCTTTCCGGCCACATCTCCCAGCGGAACTGCTTTGGTTTTCTCCCCGTCCACAGCCACCATCATCCCGAATTGCTCATTTTTGATATAATCCACTGCTGATGTCCCAAGCCGTGTGGCCAGCAGGCGGTCCAGTGCGGAAGGGGTTCCTCCGCGCTGCAGGTGACCAAGAATGGTCACACGTGTCTCAAGTCCGGTGATCTGCTCCAGCTCTTCAGCCATCTTGATGGTCGATCCCCTGAATTCACTGTCCATCTGTTTCAGTTGACTCTTTATCTTTGAGCGCTCCGCCCCTTCCGCTTTCCCCAGCTTCTTCTCAATGGCCTCCATCTTGGTGGCGCACTCCCTGGTAATGGCACCCTCGGCAACCGCCACAATACTGAACCGCTTGCCCTTGCTCACCCTCTCCAGTATACTCTCAGCAAGCTTATCAATGGTGTAGGGGATCTCAGGGATCAGGATGGCATCGGCACCCCCGGCCAGTCCGGCCCCCAGCGCAAGCCACCCCACCCTGTGTCCCATGATCTCTACAATAATGATCCTGTGGTGGCTTGAGGCGGTGCTGTGCAGCCGGTCAACCGCATCCACTGCAATACCCAGGGCCGTATCAAAACCAAATGTCACATCGGTCCCAACAATATCATTATCAATGGTTTTTGGCAGGGTAAGGATATTCAGACCCTGCTGGGAGAGCCTGTAGGCATTTTTCAGCGTACCTCCTCCACCCAGGCAAACCAGGGCGTCCAGGTGGTTCTTATGGTAGTTCTCAACGATTACATCGGTCATGTCTACATTCTTCCCCCCCATGGGCATCTTGTGTGGCTTATCCCTGGCAGTTCCAAGGATGGTCCCTCCAAGGGTGAGAATTCCCGACAGCATGGTGTTGTCCAGCCTGACCGAACGGTTCTCCATCAATCCCCTGAAACCATCCTTAAACCCGATCACCTGCATTGCTCCTTCAAATGCAGCTGTTTTACCTATGCCCCTGATGGCAGCATTCAGACCGGGGGTATCTCCTCCGGAAGTAAGGACCCCAATTTGTCCGATGCGATTTTTTTTACTCATCATATTAAATATAAAAGAGGTGTTGGATTTAGTCTATACAAGATAACAAAAAGCATCTCCAAGTGCCAATAATCATGGATCGTTCTTGGGCATTTCTCGAATTTGGCACTATATTTAATCCATTCAATGGGTAACTGGGAAAATATCGGGACCGTTTTTAAAAACACCGTCAGCACCGGCCTTCTGATCGCATCCGTTGTGCTGACCATCCAGCTGATCTCTCTGGCCAGACAGAACCAGGAGGCAAAGATCGACCTGGCTGAGGTGAACCACATCAAGTACGGACTGCTGAATGCCGATGAGTGGAGGGAACAGGTGACCCTGATCATCAGTAAAAAGATCATCGAATTTGACCTGACGCCGGAGAACCGGGAAGAGCTGCACAAAAGCCTGGAGATCATCATGTACGGTTTGCTGAATGACCTGGAGGTGGTGGTGGAAGAGCGAACCTCGGGAGAGTTTGCTGCAATGAAAAAGTGGATTGCCGGCATGATACTGGACGTCGACCAGTTGAGAGACAGTGTCCCCTCATACGCCTCGCAGGTGCTGGATGAACTCAACAAACCTGATACAAAAAGAGGCATCCAGACCTACCTTTCCGACAAACTTGGTGACCTGTCGGACATCACTTACAGCATGGACTCCACGGGGATCATGGATGACCTGCTGATAAAATATGAATGTCCGGGAAAGCGGGAATGCAAAGAACTTCTGCATACCATAATAGACGAGACAACAAAGGCCATCAACCTGAGGGTCATACTGATCCTGCTCTCTGTTCTACTGATCTTTTTGATTAACACCCTGTCAAACGGACCACTGAACAGATACCAATCCCCTCTGCTGATATTATCCTCCTTCAGCCTGCTGGTGGGGGGAATATCCACACCCATGATCGACCTGGAGGCCCGCATCGACAGGTTGGTATTTCAACTGATCGGAGAGGAGGTGGTATTCCGGGACAACATCATCTTTTTTCAGAGCAAGAGTATTACCGACATTGTAGAGCTCCTTGTCAGGGAGGGATCACTGGATATGATCTTTGTCGGAGTTCTGATCTTCACCTTCAGTATTGTGTTCCCCCTGACCAAGTTGATCAGTTCGTACATCTACTCACGCAACAGGCAGGTGATAGATAACAACCGGATGATCCGTTTTTTCGTGATCAAATCGGGAAAATGGTCCATGGCCGACGTAATGGTGGTTGCCATCTTCATGGCCTACATCGGGTTTGACGGAATTGTCGGCAGTCAGCTGGCGAGTCTCAGGGAGTCGGCCGAGACCGTAGAGATCTTTACCACAAACGGCACAGAACTACTGGGAGGCTTCTACCTGTTTCTTTCATTCTGCCTCTCCAGTCTGGTGCTCTCGGAGATTCTGAACAAGAGAGTTGATTAGTGTTAGAATGGTTCTAAATAACCCCGGGTGCATAAATACCTACAACAGGGTATTTCCTGTTCCGGTGATCTTCTGTTTCTTTGCAACTAAATGAACGGGAACTTCATATCTATATTGAAGCGTTATGCTGTAGTCCTGGTGATTTGTGTCATGGGTGTGATGGTGGCTAACAAGGCTGTTTATATCCACATCCATGTCATGGATAATGGCACGGTTATCACCCACGCCCATCCATTCAACAAGAGCCAGGAGTCTGAACAGGGAAAATCACACCAGCACTCGAACCTGGAGTTCTTCCTGTTTCAATCCCTGCAGATCCTCTTCACCTGGATTGCCGTCTCTGTTGCCCTGATCAACATTTCCAAAAAAACAGAGAAGCGGTATTTTACCAGGGGTCATCTGACTCCTGCCCTGATCCCTGTAAAACCGGGACGGGCACCTCCCCATTGTATGTAATTCCTCCTACTTAATCTCTTTTACCAACAGGGCAGTTCCATCCGGAGTTGTCCAGATATTTCAGGAATCATACAATGAGCAGAACCCATATTATTGCGATTACGATATTACTGGCCCTTTTCCAGTTCAACCTTGCCGGAAGAGAAAACACCGATGCCGGCATCACCGGCGATGTGCTGTGCGACGGGGAACATGTACCCTTTATCAACATCACCCTGGATGGGACCAGTATAGGGACCACCACTGACGCCACCGGTCATTTTCAGCTGAACAACCTCCCCATCGGGACATTTACTGTCAGGGTAAGCGGCATCGGGTATAAGGGAACAACCCGTAAAATTACCACCATGGCCAACCAGACCCGGGAGCTCAGGTTTACAGTCACCGAAGATGTGCTGCACATGGAGGAGGTGGTGGTTAGTGCGGACCGCAACCAGACCAACCGGAGAGAGGCTCCTGTGGTGATTACCTCGGTCTCCCCCTCCCTCCTCATCCAAACCCAGTCAACGAACATAGCTGAAGGCCTCTCCTTTACGCCTGGAATCCGGACCGAAAACAACTGCTCAAACTGTGGTTTTACCCAGCTCAGGATGAATGGGCTCGATGGACCCTATACACAGATCCTGGTGAACAGCCGCCCGGTCTTTTCGGGACTGGCCGGGATATACGGACTGGAGCTGATTCCTGCCAATATGGTAGAGCGGATTGAGGTGGTCCGGGGAGGCGGATCGGCGCTGTTTGGAGGAAATGCCATTGCCGGAACGGTCAACGTAATTACAAAAGAGTCGAAGATCAACAGTTTCAGCCTGGATGGCCGTTATGGGATCATTGGGGCAGGCAATCCGGCAGGTACCGTGCCGGCAGGAGATGCCCAGGTGAACCTGAACGCATCGGTGGTGACCGACGACCAGAATACAGGGGCCTATGTTTACGGGATGCACCGCGACAGGGACCCCTTTGATGAGAACGGGGATGGTTTTTCAGAGATGGTAACCATAGAAAATACCACCTTTGGATTCAATGCCTATCACAAACCGGGGGCCAGAAGTAAGATAACGCTGGACGGATACAGGATAGATGAGTTCCGCAGGGGTGGTAACAAACTGGATAACACGCCCCATGAAGCGGACCTGGCCGAACAGGTCGAACACCTGATTACCGGCGGGAATCTGGGCTTCGATCTGTTTACCAACGAAAAATACGACAGGCTATCGCTCTATGTGGCTGCACAGGGGGTGGACAGGGATTCCTATTATGGTGCCATGCAGGACCCCAACTCCTATGGTCATACAGACGATTTTACAAGCTCGGCGGGGGGGCAGTATGTGATCAATGCGGATGAGTTTCTCTTTGCTGCATCAAGCACTGTATTTGGCATTGACAACAACACCAACCTGATCCATGACAAGAAATTAGGGGCTGGCGGGAAGGATAATTCCACACTGACCCACCAGCTTGTGAATACCCTGGGAACCTTTGTACAACAGGACTGGAAAGGAGATCAGCTGAACCTCTCATTTGGGGTAAGGTTTGACAACTACATGATCAGGGATCTGGCCTCAAACGAGCCTGACAGGCAAGGGGATTACTCCAACATGGTACTTCTGCCACGGATCAGCGCCCTCTATAAGATCACCCCCACCCTGAGGTGGAGGACAGGGTATGGGATGGGATACCGCGCTCCCCAGGTTTTCAGTGAGGACCTGCATATCGAGCTCATCAATGCCAAACAGGTAAAACAGATGAACGATGAGAACCTGGTGCAGGAGACTTCACACTCTCTGACAACCTCCTTAAACTCCAATTTCGTAACCGGCGGTTCCCTTCATGACCTGTTGGTGGAAGGTTTTTTTACCCTGCTGAATGATCCCTTTGCAGATGAGTACTACCAGATTGACAGCCTGGACACATGGGCCTACATGAGGGTGAATGCAGCCGATGGCGCCTATGTAACCGGTGTAAACATGGAGTTAAATTCATTCTGGACAGACCACCTCACCTCCCAGGTCGGTTTCACCATTCAGAAAAGCGAATACCAGTCCCCCCAGGCGTGGGGTGACCCTGACCTGGGGCATGAATCGGAACGCTTCATGCGCACACCCAACGCCTACGGGTATGCCTCCCTGGATTGGAACCCTGTTAAAAACTTCTCAGCCATGCTGACCCTCAACTATACCGGTTCCATGTGGGTACCCCACTTTGGCTTAACCTATGCGGAGGATCCGGAAGCGCAGGATCCGTTAGAGAAGGAGGCACTGGATCGTGGCGATGTGATCGAGGGTGAGCGGCTTGAGCGGTCTGAACAGTTCCTGATTACCGACCTGCTCTTCTCTTACGACCTGAAGTTGAGCAAAGAGGCAACGGTACAGTTGTATGTGGGGGTTAAGAACCTTTTCAACCAGACCCAGGCTCACCTTGACCGGGGTGTGTTCCGTGATGCCGGATACATTTACGGACCCTACCAGTCCCGCACCATGAACTTCGGCCTGCGCATCGGGAATATCCTTTGATGCGCTAACCGGTAGTGCCCATGGCATTGGCAATGGCATTCACGCTTCTGAGAAGATTGCGAAGCAAAGGATCCGCCCGCTCCCTATCTCCCTCTTTGCGTGCCTCTCTCCACTCGCCCAGCAGATCCACCTGTGCCCTGTGAAGCGGGAGCAGGGCCTCAGCCCTGAGCCTGGTGGAGTGGTGGTGGTTCACACGACGTTCCGAGATGGGCTTCTCCAACAGATCAAGCATCATTCTCCGGGTGAGAAGCAGCTCGTCCAGCAGCATACCCAGGATCTCCTCACGCACAACAGGATCCTCAACCAGACCGGCATACATGGAGATCACCTCCTCGTCGGTAGCAGCCAGGCTCGTGTCCACATTGGTCAGTACATAGCGCACAAAATTATCCGTTTTTGCCATCGCCTTTAGTAGTTCATACTTGTCCGGATGTTCTCTCTTCATTTTCGTAAAAGTGGAACCCACACCATACCAGCTGGAGATATTCATGCGGGACTGGGTCCAGCTGAACACCCAGGGGATGGCCCGCAGATCCTCCAGGCTCCTTTTACCCCTTCTCCTTGAGGGTCGGGAACCGATCTTACTCGATTCGATCACATCAATTGGCGTTGCCTGCTCATAGAACTGAATAAAGGATGGGTGCGTTGTAAGTGCTTTAAATGCCCGGATACTCTCATCGGCCATGTAGTTGAAGAGCACATCACGGCCGGGATTTTCTTCGGGCTGTTTTATCCTGTTAAGTACCGCCCCCTGTGCGGTCCCGGCCAGCAGCAATTCAAGATTGTAAGCTGCATTCCCCTTGTTGGCATACTTCCGTTCGATGGTCTCTCCCTGCTCGGTAACCCGGATAAGACCGCTCTGAACCGTCCCGGGAAGTGATTTCAGAAACCAGTGGGTGGGTCCTGCTCCCCTGCTGATCGTACCGCCCTTCCCATGAAAAAAACGGATCTCCACACCATGTTGCTTGCCCACAGCTGCCAGTTTTACCTGGGCATCATAAAGGTACCAAGCACTGGCCAGGATCCCTCCGTCCTTGTTGCTGTCGCTGTAACCGATCATCACATCCTGAACCGGAGAGGTCCTCTCACGGCTCTCTTGCAGATACTTAAGGCTGTTTTGAGTGATCTGATGGGAGAGGAAAGTATCGAGGATCCCGGGACTCTGTTTCAGGTCTTCGATGGTTTCGAACAACGGAACCACCGGTATGGGGCAAACCATCCCCTCAGGTGTATGGTGCATTAAACCTGCCTCCCTGGCAAAAAGGTAGACCGTAAAGAGGTCCCACTGACTCCGGGTCATGCTAACAATCAGGTTCCCCAATGCCCGTTCCGAGTAGATCCGGGAATGGCTGGTTATGGTAAGAAAGGTATTCACCGCCTCCCTGGCCATCTTCGATCCGAGCAGCCGGGGGCTGGTCACAAAGGGCCTGTTCTGTGCAAGTTCCTCAAGAATAAACTGATTCAAAGCCTCCTGGTCACCTGAAACGGCATCATATCTTGCAGGCATGCTGCTCTTCACCAGCTCCAGCAGCGCCTCCTCATAATAGGTACTGTTCTGCCTGATATCGAGTCTGGCCAGATGGAACCCAAATACATCCAGGTGCCTCAACACCTTCTGCACATCATAATCTGCCATGGACACCGCCCCATACTCCTTCAGCGCCATCTTCAAAACCTTCAGATCCTCAGCCAGTTCACTGGAGTTTCTGTAGGAATAGTCCCTCTCTTCCAGCCTGATCCCGCCGCCTGAGCGCTCCTCAACAGGCAGTTTTCTTTTAAGAGACCTCACATACTGCTTAAAGGGTTCATTCTGATCCGCATCAACCATGTGACTCCCCTCCCTCCCCATCTCCCGCATCCGCTTTCTGAACCCGGGGATCAACTCATCTTTTGAACAGTAGATACTCAACTTCTCTGCCAGGTCATCCAGTTTAGTGATGATCAGTCTGAAGGCATGGATCCGGAATACTTTCAGTGTGTACTCAGTAACTTCTGCGGTAACCAGCGGGTGTCCATCCCTGTCCCCTCCAACCCAGTTACCAAAAGTCACTGAAGGAAAGTTGGTGGTGTCTTCCACCAGGTGGGGATCGAATCCTGCCTGTTCCCAGGCCTGTTTGAGTCTGAAATCAAGATAGGGAAGCACAAGTGGAAACACCTTATAGAAATAGTGAAGCACATTTTCCAGTTCCGATTCAAGGGCAGGTTTCTCCATGAAGATCTCCCCGATGAACCATAGCTTATGAAGGATCTTTTTGATATCGTACCTGATCTCGCTCCTTTCATATTTGTTGTACATGGAGTTCTCCTGTTTCACAAGCAGGAGATATAGTTCACGATAAAGTCCCAGGACCACCGGGCGCTTAGCCTCGGTTGGGTGTGCGGTAAGTACAGGTTCAACCTCAATGTGCCTGAACTGCTCCATGATCTCCTTTTCACCAACCCCCTCTCTCTTCAGATCGGACAACACCTTCCCCCACAACCCATTCACACTGTTCAGTCCGTTAGCATCCCTGTTACGACGCCTGTTCTGAACCGCTCCATTCACCTCTGACAGGTTCATCAACTGAAAACTGATGGAATAGAGATGAAGCAACTCCTTCCGGTTTTCAGTCGTAAATTCAGGTACACAATTTGTGATCCACGGCATCTGGGCAGCAAGCTCCCTCTTGCCATTCTCTTCAAGCACCTCTGAGAAACAATGAAGCAGGAGCTCAAGGTCCCTGTAAGGCTTTCCAAGTAAAGTTTTTATCTCGTCGAATCGAATACTCATGAACAATCCGTGTTGGTTGGTTGTAATTAATTTATCTCTGTAAAGCTACGAATCATGCAAAATTCAGCAAAAGGTTTCATTGTTATCCTGACATTAATCCTGGTTTTCAACGTGGCCCACGCCCAGGACACCACCTGGTTTGGTTATGGCGGATACATCCGCTCCGGATTCGGGGTGGATGGACAGGGGAAGCCGCTGGATGTGTTCAAAGCTCCCAACTCTGAGGCAAAGTACCGGCTGGGAAATGAGTCGGAGACCTATGCCGAGACCGTTTTTAAATATTTCCTGCAAGACGAGAATGAGGCGCTGTTTGAGACCAACATGCGGCTGGCTTTTGTGGCCCCCACCAGCAGCAGCAACTCTTTCGAAACCACCATCTCGGTGAGGGAGGCTTTTGTAAAGGCCACTGGTCTACTAAGAAGCCACAAAGAGCTCTCTTTCTGGGCGGGCCAACGCTTCTACAGTCAGATCGAGGTCCACATCAAGGACTATTTCCCCAGGGATATGACCGGTTTCGGGGGCGGTTTCGAAGGGCTGGCGCTGGGAGAATCGATGAGACTGGCCGTTGCCTACCTGGGTGGTTCCATCGACCAGTTGAACCCCGATGGTACGGTGAAGCCGGAAAACCAGTTTTCATTTAATAAATCGACCCTGGATATTAACCTCTACGATATCGATGTGGGCTTCGGGAAGATTGGGCTCACACTGGATCTCTCCATGTTTCATGGCGATTCCCTGGTGACCGCTGCGGACACCTATCACGTTTCCAACGACCGGGGTTGGTCCGCTGGTATTTACCATGAAAAGGGCTTCGAAGGCGGGCGCAACTACCTTCATCTATTCTATGGAACCGGGGCAGCAGAGAATGGCATGGCACTCATTACCCAGCCTATGGGTATTACACTGCAACCCGGTGATATCATCAACCCGGATGGATTCAGGCGCTTCCGGGTGGTGAATGACCTGAAGGTCGATTTCGGTCCCCGCTTCTCAATGCTGGGACTGTTGATGTACCAGAAGCTGAACAACAACATGCCGCAGAACAACATCCTGGATTGGTACACTGCAGGGGTCAGGCCGGTCTGGTTCTTCAACCGCTATTTCTCACTGGTGGGTGAACTGGGAGTGGACTATACCAGCCAGGAGGGGTTGGAGGATGGCTCACTGTTTAAGATGACCCTGGCCCCCCAATTGTCACCATTCAACAGAATTCTCACCCGGCCCGCACTGCGTGCTTATGTCACCTGGGCCAGCTGGTCGGACTCATTCATGGGCGATGTGGCCCCTCTGTCCTTCCCTGACCAGACCCATGGCATCTCGGTCGGATTGCAGATGGAGGTGTGGTGGTAAATTACAAACCGAGGCTCTTGATATAGGCTTCGTTGTTCGATGGCCTGCCCAGGAAATCCTCCACAGCCTCAACAATGTCACGTTGGGTTCCGTTTGCCATGATAAGTTGCCTGTATCTTGTCCCCGACCGGGTATCGGTCAGACCCTGGTCTTCGAAAACCGTAAACATATCCTGGGCATACACCTCGGCCCACAGGTACCCGTAGTAGTAGGTGGGGTGTGTATTGATATGGATCCAATTTGCCTGCGGATGCGTACCCTCGACATACATGGGAAGGGCCATCTGCTCATCGATCCTCTTCCACAACGCATCGGTTTGAACCGGAGCAGAGGGGTCATACCTGTCGTAGAGGACCATGTCGTACACACTGCTCCTGAGGGATCTCTGGGCATCCAGACCCGAGGTTATATTTTTGGCCTTCAACATGTTGTCGAATAGCTCCCCTGGAAGGAGCTCCCCGGTCTCATGGTGCCTGGCAAACCTGCTGAGCATGTCGTAGTCCCATATCCAGTTCTCGAAGAGCTGTGACATGGATTCCACAAAATCGTCCTTCGAACCGGACTGGCTGGCAAACTCTCCGTTGTAGGACATGTTGTCCATGATGTGTCCAAATTCGTGAAAAAGGGTGGTCAGCTCTCCATGACTCAAAAGAGAGGGAAGTCTCTCGGTAGGAGCCGGGAAATTTGCCAGCAGCATACAAACGGGAATCTCATACCCGGATTCGGTCTGCCTTCCCGGTGCGATACCCACACCATAGAACCACGACTCTTTGTTGGGCCTTGGGTAGAGATCCAGGTAGAACCGCCCGATAACCGAACCCTCTGCTTCCACCTCGTACATGAGAACATCTTCGTGCCAGACCGATGGGTTCCTTACCTTATTGTACTTTACACCCAGCAACTCCTCATAGATCTCCAGCATTCCATTAAGACACCGGTCCATGGGCAGGTACTCGCGTATCACCTCATGGTCCACCTGGTACTTAGAAATTAAAAGCTGATTGGTGTAGTAACCCACATCCCAGGGATTGACCTGTTCCCCGGAGCTGCTCCCCGACTCCCTGTTCCTCTGTTGCACCAGGAGCTGGTGATCCTGCACCGCTTTCGCCTTTGAGCGGTCAATCAGGTCATTAAGGAAACCCCAGACGGTCTCCGGATCCTTCGCCATTTTCTGCGAAATGGTATATTCAGCATAGGAGCGGTAATTCATCAGCTGTGCCAGTTCATGCCGCTTGCTTACCATCTCATCCAGGATCCCAAGGTTCTTCTCCCACCCCCTGTTCTGGTACTTCACCATGTAGGATTTACGGGTCGCCTCACTGCTGGCATTGTTCAGTACCGGTCGCCGTGTAGCAGGCATCACGGGAATCTCATACCCGGAATCCTTCGCCCTGTAACTCTCCTTAAAGCTGTCGGGCAACCCTTCGGCTCCCGCTTCATCAAGTACCAGCATCTCGTTTGCCGTATTCATGTTGATGGAGTATTGGGAAGAGAGCTCGCTGATCTCTGCCATCAGCTCCCTGAACCTCTCAAGTTTTTCAGGAGGCAGGTTCACCCCGGCATGCTCGTAAGACTGGATCACATCATCCACAAAAATCTTCCGGTGGCCTGTCAGCTCCTTATAGGTTTCTGTTGCTGTAAAGGCAATCATCTGCCTGAATATGTCTGCATCAGAAGAGAGGTTGTTGGCAAGGGACTCGAGCAACTGGTAGCACTCCAGCCCCTTTTCACGGGAGAGCGAATCGGGCGATACCCAGTAGAGCATGAAGCAGTTGTTCATCGCCCTGGTCAGCTCATTGACCACATTGTCGTAAGCTACAAACACATTATCGAAACCGGGTGACTCCTCAGACTTAAGGTGCTCCACAGCCTTTTCGATCTCCTTCAGGGTGATCTCTGCATATTCACTGATATGCTCATGGGTAACCGCTGCATACTGTACCGGTTCGTTCAATTGGGTGAAAAACGGATTTCCGGATTTGCTCTGTTCACCCTCCGGATTTTGATTGCATGCGACCATCGCCATCAGGATTAAAAAAGTAAGTGCTGTTCTCATCTGGTCATTTTTATGGGATCTCAAATATAGCGATTCATTCATTGCATCAGAAAGCCACTTTTGTATGAAATGCATCACAGGTTCTTTTTTTTGCTATATTTAATTTTTTCAGCCCTGATAACCCTCCAATATGAGAATAACCATTCTCCTGCTCCTTCTCTCCATTTCCAGCCTGATCAAAGCCAAAGAGCCCGATTGTGAGGTGATCAGTTACGTGACCAACATCAGTGTGGAGAACGGCAAGAAGAGGCTCCGCAGGTCCCACCTGATCCAGGTTAACAACAGGGATGGTGAGCTGTTCAACCCCATCTCCATTCACTTTAGACCGGGGGTCAGCCTGTCAGATGTAAAGGCACAGATTGAAACGGTTGATGGAAAAATCATCCG
>JBDLIQ010000113.1:0-12522 GCA_039714775.1 Bacteroidota bacterium | reverse complement strand
CAGGGGAACATTGAGCATGCCGCACAAGAGGATGAATCTTGTGAATCGGATGTTGCGGAGTTGGTTCGCGCAAGGATGGAAGGATACCGGGAGATGGCAGAGGGGAGTACCGCCCCCGATTTTGTGATAAGGGATGTTCATGGCATGAGCCAGAGGCTTTCGGAGCTTCCCAATCCCTATGTGCTGGTGATGTTCTGGGCCAGTACCTGCGGGCATTGCACTGCTATGATCCCGGAGTTGCACAATTGGTATATGAATGAGAATCTCCTTGATATGGAGGTGATTGCCATCTCCATTGACTCTTCCAGTGTTCACTTTGAGAACTATGTGAGTGAAATGGAGATGAACTGGATCACCAATCATGATCCCCTGGGGTGGCATGGCAAGGTTCCAACCGACTACCACATCTATGCCACTCCATCTATGTTCCTGCTGGATGGTGAGCGAAAAATTGTCTCCAGGCCGGTCACTTTCAGGCAGTTTCGGAAGGCTGTCAGGAGTCTGAATTATTGATCCTGTTCCCGGCGTGTGGTTTTCAGCCTTTCAAAATAGTCCTTTGAGGCCCTGAGTACAGAGGGGGCGAGAAGCAGGGCAGAGAGCATGGTGGGAAATGCCATCAGCGCATAGGCCCCGTCAAAGATCCCTACCACGGTACCCAGTGTGGCTGTGGCCCCCAGTGGGATGGTCACGATGTAGAACCATTTATAAAGGTAGCTTCGCCGGGCACCAAAGACAAAGGCATAACATTTTGTCCCGTAATAGGGGAAGGAGAGCATGGTGGAGAGTGCAAAGACCGCTACACAGATGGTTAGCAGGTAGGATCCGAAACCGGGAAGCGCTTTTTCAAAGGCCTCCGCTGTGAGGGTGATCCCGTCTGAATCTCCTGTTTCCCATACCCCGGTCATGATCAGTGCCAGGGCGGTCATGGTGCAGACGATGATGGTATCTACCACGGGACCCAGCATGGCAACCAGCCCCTCCCTTACCGGTTCATTGGTTTTTGCGGCACCATGGGCCATGGGTGCAGTGCCTATTCCCGCTTCATTGGAGAAGGCAGCCCGCCTGACCCCCATGATGACCAGTGCCCCCAGCGATCCGCCCAATGCCGACCGGGCCGTAAATGCATCCCTGAAAATCAGTGCAAAGCTTGGAACGATACGCTCAGGCTGGGAGAGGATGATAAAGAGGACCGCAACCACGTATAGCACTACCATCACCGGCACCATGCGTCCGGTCACCTTTCCGATCCTTTTAATACCGCCGAAGATGATCACTCCCACAAAGAGGCTGACCAGGAGTCCGGAAACCAGGTTAGAGGTGAATCCGGCCTCTACACCATTGGGGATCAGCACCACATCCCGGACGATCTGTGTAAGCTGGTTCACCTGGAACATGGGTAGGACCCCGATCATTCCCATCAGGCTGAAAAAAACAGCCAGGGGCCGCCAGTTTCTCCCCAGCCCCTCTACAATCACATACATGGGTCCCCCCTGCAGCTCACCATTTGAGTCCCTGCCGCGGTACATGACAGAGAGGGTACAGGTGAAGTATTTGGTGGTAACCCCCAGCAGGGCGCTGATCCACATCCAGAAGATAGCTCCCGGTCCGCCCATGGTGATGGCCAGTGCTACACCGGTGATGTTTCCCATCCCCACAGTTGCCGCCAGGGCTGTTGAGAGTGCCTGGTAGTGGGTGATCTGTCCGGGTTCGTTGGGATCGTCATACTTTCCAGTCAGGATGGCAAGGGCATGCCTGAAGTGCCTGAAGGGGAGTAGCCTGGAGTAGATCAGGAAGAAAATCCCCCCTCCCAGCAACAGGATCAGCAGCGGGGTGCCCCATGCCAGATCGGAAAAGCCGGTGATGATCTTTTCCACAGTGGATATATCCGCAGCCTGTTCCTGCATTGCTTCCTGCTAGTCCATAATCCCCATCTTTTTCATCAGAAATGAGGCATTCATGTTGGTGGCAATTCCTTTCCGGATGGTGTAATCGAACTCCAGTTCCAGATCCTTGATGTAGCTCTCGAAGCAGTAGTTCACCACCTCTCCGGTCAGCTCTTTCTCCAGTTCACCCAGGGAGAGGTCGTGGGTGGCTATAAAGCACCGGATCGGGTGGGGGAGCGACCGTTTTATCAGTCCCACCGATCCCCGTTTCTTATCGGTTGTGTTGGTGCCCTTCAGCACCTCATCCAGCAGGATCAGCATGGGTTGCCCTTTTTCCATCCGTTGTACAATACGCTGAAGTTTTTTGATCTCAGCCAGGAAGTAGGACTCCTCATCGGCAAGGGAGTCTGCAGTTCGCATGCTCGAAAAGAGCCCCATAAAACCGGTCGTAAAGCGGGTGGCACATACCGGACATCCTGCATAGGCCAGCACGGTATTGATCCCGAGTGAGCGAAGAAATGTGGATTTCCCGGCCATGTTGGCTCCAGTGATAACCACCACTTTCTCCTTACTGATGGAGAGATCGTTCACAACCCTCTTTCCGGGAGGGATCAGAGGGTGCCCCAGTCCATACAGCTCCATGGTTTCGTGACGATCTGACATTTCAGGTAGTGAATAACCGGGGTGGTTATAGGCAAATCCCGAGAGGCTGACCATTGCATCGGTCCACCCTGTCATTTCAATCCATTCGACGATCTTCTCGCTGTTCCTCTTTTTCCAAGATTCAAGCAGGTGCATCATGATGAAATCGAAGAGGAAAAGTCCGTTGAAAACTGCCCCCAGCAGCATGTTCAGCCGCTGATCAAATATATTGAGCAACCTGGATAGCCTCCTCACCTCCTTCATCCCCTCCTTTGCCTTTTGCTGATTTTCGCTGAGCCGGGAATGGTCAAAACCGGTTTCACCGATGATCCTCAAAAGTTGCGCATAACCCTCCAGCAGTTCATGCTTTTTTGAGATGGTTTGCTGGTAGCGGTTTGTGCGGGCCAGGAAGGCTGAAAGTACTGTGTAGTTGAAGAGCAGCAGGGGGAGCAGGTACCAGAAACCTCCCGGGACCAGGATTCCGTAAACCATGATGCCAGAGGCGATGCCGGTGACCACCAGGGCCAGGAAGAAGAGCCACCTGTGCGTTACAATGTAGGCGGAGGCTGAAAGCCATTTGAGAATCCCGGGCAGATCATCATCCCCCTCTTCGATCATGGCACCGCGTGCAGAGAAGGTCTGCCGGAACCCGATCATGTCGCGCAGGTTACCAACAATTCCCTGCCGGCTCCCGATCACCTCCTGGTTCTCCGGTTCTTTAGTGAGAATCTCTGCCAGCGTGGCACTCCCCTTCAGGGTGGCTGTACGGTTGAGATACTGAAAAAGGGAGCCTTTTCCGAAGAGGTCCAGGTCGTGCGACCAGGAATGGGAGGTGTCGGCATATTCAGTGCCGTCAGGGTGTGACTGGAATTTGTGATCGAGACAGGAGAGCTCCCGGTCGTTCAGGTCGCTTAGCTTTGTATTGAGGGTTCTCTGCTCTTTCTGTCTGTTGTAGCGGTTTACAAGAAAAAGAAAACCGGCGGTCATCACTCCCGTACCAAAATAGAAGAGAGGATTCTGATGTTTAACAGCCAGCACCACGAACCACACCATCAGGACCAGCGCCAGCAGGCGGAGCAGTGCAATGTAGTTCATCAGCCTGGTGTGGTGGCGGATAGCGGTCTGAAATTGGTCCTTTCGTTGGGAATAGATCTCCCGAAGCTGCTCGGTGGTCATAAAAAAAGTGGGTTTTTCCAAAGCTCAAAGTTAGAAAAACCCACCTTCTTAGAAAATCCCGCTTTCTCCGCTGTTTGCGGGAAGATTGATAACGATTGTGCTATTCACACGGCCCTATCATCACAGGGCAGTGAATCAGGTGAATCACTATTTCCGTCACCTCCTCCGGGTAGACCATCACATGGCCCGGCCGGCTGGAACTCATTTCGAGGCCGTTAATGAAGAATCCATTAGGTGTTTTAACCAGGTAGAGGTATTCACCTGTCTCCAGGGGCACCTGGAAGAAACCACCGGAGTTGGATCTGACAATGGCCGCCGGTCCATAGGGGATCATCTCTAAGGGGAGATAGCAACCAATTTCTGCAAATGTCATGATGGAATCGAGGTAGTAACCGGGAAAAAAGTAGATATCCCTGATCACAGGTGAGACCACATAGTTTCCTGTTGCATCCCAAATGCTATCCACAGGAACGATTATATCGTCTGGAATGATTACCTGTCCGAAGACCCCCTGCCTGATGTTCGGTTCAGTCAGACCTTCAGGTGTGATAATGATACCCGGTGGATTTTGTCCTATTACCAGGGGCGGGAAGTCGGGTCCGCAGCGGAACCCCATCAGCTCGTCCAGACTGAACTTCTGCTCAAAAATGGACTGCCCATAGTAGCCGTATGCCGTCACAGTGTAATAGGAATTTGCAATGGGAACACTGAAGCGGTTCAGACCCTGCTGGATGTACCCATCCACCACGGGACGGTCGCCCAGCCAGATGGTAAAGCGGGGCATGTGGATCGGGGCTCCTTCCGGACCCGGGAGTTGGCAAATAGAGTCGTTCCCGTTATCGATATACGGATAGTTGAAAAGTACCTTCAGGCAGAAGCGGTTAACAAATTCGATGTTGAATTCGGCATATCCGAAATCCGAGGGTGGATGATCATTGACCCGGATCACCTGGACATCCAGGCTTGTGGTCTGATCAGTGCGGATCCCAAAGTGTTGGGGCAAAGGATCCCTTACAAGGTGTGCCAGTGGGGAGCCCTCTTTGGGCGTGGCCCAGACAACCTCCCCTGCAGCATCCACAAGCATGAATTCGGTGAGTGCGAATTCTCCCACAGGAAGTTTAAGGGAGCGGGTAACGAACTCTCCACCAAATGCGATCAGCTCAAGGTACTCCTTGTCAAAGATGATGGCGCCACTGGCATCCGCGATGGAGACCAGGGCCGCCACAATTTCGTGCTCTGGTTCGGTTGATTTCAGTGTTGCATCTTCGGTCAGGTCAAACCCGAATTTCAGTTGTCCGGTCTCTTCTACCTGGTTACAGGAGGAGAGAAACATGATGCCAATCAGGAGTGCTGACAGGATATGGATCTGTTTTTTCATGATCTGTTCGGTTGGTTTGTATTATACGGTGACTGGTGATTGGTGATTGGTGGTTACATCCACATGGAGCAGTCAACCAGATGGATCACCAGTTTTGTAACCTCCTCAGGGTAGACCTTCACATGGCCCGGCCGTTGGTAGTTCTCATCCATATTTGTCATCATGTACCTGTTCTCATCCTTCACCAGGTAGATGTACTCACCCACTTCAAGGGGCACCTGAAAATAGCCATCAGAGTTGGTGCGGACAATGGCGATGGGTTCGCAGCAGATCATCTCGGCGGGAATGTAACAATCGACAGGAGCGAAGGAGGTGGTGCCATCTATGGTATAGATGGAGTCGAGGATATAATGGGGGAAGAAGTAGATATCCCTTTTCATTGGCCAGATATCGCTCCCATCCTCAGACATATTGTTGTCCAGGGGCGATTCAATGAAGCCGAATACCCCCTGTCTGATGGTGGGCTCATACAAACCTTCGGGTGTAATGATGATGGTGGAATCGGGTTGGTGAGAGATCACCAGGGGCTTTAAATCAGGATCACAGCGGTGATTTAAAAGCTCCTCACGTGAGAAATTCCTGTCGTAGAATATCTGCCCGTGACAGTCTATGGCAGAAAGCCTGTACCCCCGGTATGGCATGGGCACCACATACCGGTTCAGTCCGTCATGCATGGGCTGGTCCACCAGCACCTGGTCGTTGAAATGAATCATCAGCCTTGGTTCGAACCATGGCATATCGCCCCCACCAGGATAGGTTCCGTCAGGATCTATAATGGCAGAGTCGCGCCAGGTGTCATGGCATTCGAAATGATAGAGAACCTTCAGGCAGAAGTGGTTCACAAACTCGATGTTGAACTCGGCATATCCGAAATCCGAGGGTGGATGATCATGAACCCGTATCACCTGGACATCCAGGCTTGTGGTCTGATCGGTCCGGATGCCAAAGTGCTGGGGCAACGGATCCCTCACCAGGTGTGCCAGCGGGGAGCCCTCTTTTGGTGTGGCCCAGAGCACCTCCCCTGCAGCATCCACAAGCATGAACTCGATGAGTGCGAATTTACCCACGGGGAGCTTAAGGGAACGGGTAACAAACCTGTCGCCAAAGGCGATCAGTTCCAGGTACTCTTTGTCATATATGATGTCGCCATCGGCACCCTGTATGGAGACCAGGGCAGCTACAACCTGACGCTCCTGATCGGTTGATTTCAGAGTTGCGTCTTCGGTCAGGTCAAGCCCGAATTTCAGTTGTCCGGTCTCTTCTACCTGGTTACAGGAGGAAAAAAACATGATTGCAATCAGGAGTGCTGACAGGAGATGAATCTGGTTTTTCATGATCTGTTCGGTTGGTTTATAATATATAGACGAACTAAACCGGCAACGGGTTGCGTTTCATTCTGTTTTTGTTCGGGTGACTGGTGACTGGTGACTGGTGACTGGTGAGGGTGAGGGTGACTGGTGAGAGGTGAGAGGTTAGGGAGAGGGTGGGTGTGAGTGTGACTTACTACTTTCCCCTCTTTTTGGTGAGCCTGACACAGTTCTGCCTGTCATCAAAACTAAAAGGAATCTTTATTCCCAGGTCAACACTCCACCCACTACCCTGATAGACCAGCGAAGTTGTCCCGCCGGGCACAGAGGTGGTTACCATCACCTGTTCTACAGCCATGAATCCCTGCATGTAGTTGATGTAGCCGGTTAAAAACAGGGGAAGGTCAATGGGAAGCCTGTACTCCATCCCTGCACCCATTCGGAGCAGTGGTCTGAATTGTGAAAGCCGTTCTGTGGTTGATGATGTGGTGCCGTTCGTCGGGGCCTGGGTGGCCGGATCGGTGTAGCTGAAATCACCACCGGGGGATGCATATCCGCCGGAAGAGAAGTGGGTCAGCAGGGAGGCTCCACCGTAAGCCACTGCAAAGAGATTATCTTCAACTACTTCGTAATGATACCTGATCCTCAGGGGAACCTCCAGGTACATCGGAGCTCCTTCTTTGCCTGCAAAGTCCACCTCATGATCATACATGAGTGCGTAAAATGTACTCGACCGCTGGTAATTCACCCCCAGGTCAATACCTATTTCATTGGTCAGCATAAACCCGGCATACCCTCCTGCATGGAAGTTGGCATATTGAAAGGGGCTCCGTCCCTCCATGGGCCGGGCTCCAATGGCCGGACTGGAGGTGTAAAAGAGCCGCCACAGGGACCCAAACTCACCGCCTATGTAAAAGAGGCCCTTGCGCTCAATGGGTTTTCCGGCCGATACGGAGTTCTCAATGCGTGCGCGAACCCGGTAATCCTTGTTCTGCCAGATGTTGCTTACAGGAATACTGAATGCAAGGGTGGAGTAGATGCCGTTCCCCCTGATATTATAAGTTGCGCTGTATGCATTGCCAAGTGGATTTGAATAATCGAGGGTTGCGGAGGGGGCCGATTCGTTCAAAACGCCGTTCAGGTAGGAGAGGCTGACCGATGCCTTCCACAATCCTGAGACAAGAAGATCCACTCCGATTCCCACCTCAAGCAGGTGCTTTCCGGGTGCTGTCGAAAGTTGCTGGTAATTGTAGGAGAATGCGGTGCCATCGGGTGCAGAAAGAACACTGCTTTGAGGAAGGTGATCGCCCGGGGTTGAGTTCATGCTGTACACATAACCAATCCTGGGGGTAAAACCCAGCATGAGATCGGTAGGTTGTATGCGATACTGGAGCCTTACGGGGATCATCATTGCAGTGTGGGAAGGATTTACCGGCTGCTGCGGCCGCTTATCGATCATGTTGATCCCTGTCTTATAGGGCTGGTAGTAGATCCCGGTAATCACCGACAGGTTCTCTATTACCTCCTGTTCAAGGGTTAGCCCTGCGATGGAGCTGAGGGCGCTGGCCGTCATAAAATAGTTACCGGGATCCTCAACTGTGATCAGGCCCCAGTGGGGACCCGCTTCCATGGTCAGGTAGGTTTTTAGCTGTGCCTGCAAAGGCAAAATCATCAGGGCCAGGGAGATAAGGGCAAAGATTCGCTTCATAAGAATAAAGTTAGTTACCAAGTCACCAGTCACCAGTCACCAGTCACTATTTTGTAATTCATCCTGAAAAATACAGAATTTTTACTAGAAAGTCATGGTAAAGATTGTCTCTTCATTTGGCCTGGACTGGGCTGTGATGGTGCCGCCGTGAAGTCTGAGGATCTGACGTGAGAGGCTCAGGCCAATGCCCGAACCGCTTCTTTTGGTGGTGAAGAAGGGAATGAAGATCTTGTCAATGACATCGTCCAGGATGCCTTGTCCGTTGTCGATGATCTGTATGGTGGGGCGTCCACGCTTGTTGTAGAAACCGCGGATCTGTATTTCCCCTTCCTTACATCCCTCCAGGGCCTGCACGGAATTCTTTACCAGGTTGATCAGCACCTGCTCAATCATCTGCTCGTCGATCTGCACTTCAATGGTCTCCGGCTTGAGGGTGGCAGAGAGGGCAATGTTTTTCTGCTCTATCTCCTTTTTCATCAGTGTATGCACATTTTGTATCAGTGCCTGCATGGAGACCACCTCGAAAACGGGTTCGGGGATTTTGGTGAGACTGCGGTAGGTCTCTACAAAATTCATCAACCCTGTGCTTCGTTTATTGATGGTTTGCAGGGCTCCCTGGATCTCATTCACCGTTTCGATCTTAATATCAGGCGGACTCTTCTTACCGGTGGCATAGGGTTTGACCATGCTCTCAACGGTAGAGGAGAGGGAGGAGATGGGAGCAATGGAGTTCATGATCTCGTGGGTGAGTACCCGGATCAGTTTTTGCCATGCCGCTGTCTCCTGCTCTTCCAACACATTCTGTATGTTCTTCACTGTACTCAGAAGGATCACCTTGTCCTTCACCTTGAACTCGGTGGCAAAGATGGCCAGCTGGAGAATGTCCTCCTCATCCTGAACCCTCACCAGTTTGTTCTCCCCCGGATTGATGGAGAGCAATGTGTTGGCCAGTTTTTCACTGAGCGACCTCAGTTTGTTGATGTTCTTGAGTGTATTGACCTGGAACAGTTTTTTTGCTGCAGGGTTGATCATCTCTACGGTGCCGTCGCGCTGATAGGCCAGGATGCTGATGTCGATGTTCTGCACAATGCTCTGCAGGTAATGGAAGTGCTCCTCCCGCTCGGATCTGACCTGCTGAAAATCCTTTATCACATCGTTAAAGGCGGTATTGAGTTCATCGAATGATGAGCCGCTGTCACCGATCGTGAAAGAACGGGTGAATTCCGAATAGCGGATGCTCTCCAGAAAGCTTGCCAGCTCACGGTTGGTCCGGTCGACATACCTGATCAGCGACCAGACCTGGTAAATGATCAATCCCGCCACCAGGAGGGGTGTGATGGTAAAGGTACTGTTCAGTGTAACGAACAGGGCCAGGCATGTGGCTGTCAACACCAGTACCCTGAGGATAATATTGTACCGGAATTGTTTAAAGACCATGTTTTTCCATTCTTCTGTATAGCGATGTGCGGGTCAGTCCAAGCTGTGTAGCTGCCTGTGTCACATTACCCTGGTTTGTTTTCATTACTTTCTCGATAATGGTTCTCTCAATATCCTCCAGGTTATAGGAGTCAAGTTCAAGTCCTCCGCTGCTCTTTACGGCTGAGGAGAGGATAAAATCGTCAGGACCCAGGTTGTTGCCTTCGCACATGATCACAGCCCTTTCAATGGCATGCTGAAGCTCCCTTACGTTTCCGGGCCAGCTGTACTGGTTAAGTTTCTTGATGGCGGCCGACTGGATGTTCCGGATCGGTTTGCGGTATTTCCGGGCATAGATCTTCAGGAAGTGATCGGCCAGCAGCGGGATATCACCCGTGCGGTCCCTGAGCGCAGGCAGGTGGATCTCAACGGTATTGATCCGGTAGAGGAGGTCCTGGCGGAAGATGCCTTCGGCCACATTCTGGTGGATATTGATGTTGGTTGCACATATCATCCTCACATCGATGGGAATGGATTTGGTGGACCCTACCCGTGTGATCTCCCTTCTCTCAAGCACTGTAAGAAGCTTGGATTGCAGGGGGTAGGTGAGGTTTCCGATCTCATCCAGAAACAGGGTACCCGTTGAGGCGATCTCGAACCTCCCCTGCTTCATTTTGTGCGCATCGGTAAAGGCTCCCTTTTCATGTCCGAACAGTTCGCTTTCGAAAAGGGTCTCCGGGATCGATCCCAGGTCCACACTGATAAATACCTCCTCCTTCCGAATTGAGTTTCGGTAGAGGGCCCTGGCTACCAGCTCTTTTCCTGTACCGTTCTCTCCAAGGATCAGGACATTGGCATCGGTTGCAGCTACCTTCTTGATGGTGTTGAACACTTCGTACATCTCAGGCGATTGCCCGATAAAATCGGTGTATGGCTGGTCCAGAACAGCACTGATCTCCTGTTGCTTCATTTTCAGGTTCAGGGCCTCGATCCGTGATCGTCGCAGGCTGATGGCGGCATTGATCGTTGCCAGGATCTTCTCATTCTGCCACGGTTTGAGGATAAAATCGGTGGCACCCATCTTCATCGCTCTGACAGCCTTTTCGGCATCACCATAGGCGGTGATAAAGACCACCACCGCATTTGGGTCAATCTCCAGTATCGCTGAAAGGGCATCAAAACCCTCCTGGCCACTGATGGCATCTTTGGTGAAGTTCATATCGAGCAGGATCACATCCCAATCCTGCTTTTTCATCATCTCGGGCAACCCTTCAGGACCCGGTAGTGTCTCAATGAGCTCTACGTGTGGACGGAGCAACAGTTTTAGCGCAAAGAGGATATCTTCGTTGTCATCCACTGCCAGAATTCTACCAGTTTTCTCTTCCATTTTTATAAATCATGATTATTTGAATGCATTAAAATACAAAAAGAGTGCCTTATATTGCAAGCTATTAAAATTCAGCATATAACATATATTATTGTAACGTATGAACCTCTTGAAGTGTTCGAAAACGGACACGATAATCCCGATATCGTACACTTTTTATACAGCAGGTTGACATGTTGTTTTTTTTAAATCTGTGATAATCAATTTTTTGTTTCTTTTGGCATAATACGTGGAAGATCAGGGTAAGAATAGGGATATTATAAAACTGTGTATATGACAGAAATGGACGGAATGGACCGTAAGCTTGAGAAGAAAAGGGGCATCACCCGCAAGAACATCTGGTATCTCCTGTTCGGAGCGCTGATGATCGCTCTGTTGTTGGTTATCTTTTTTGGAGACAAAAGTTCCAAGTACAATGTGGATGTTTCACGCATTACCATTGATGAGGTTAAACGGGATGTTTTCCAGGACTATATTACTGTTCAGGGAACTGTTGAGCCCATCACAACCATCTACCTGGATGCCGTGGAGGGAGGAAGGGTGGAGGAGATCCTGATCGAAGAGGGGAACATGGTAAAGAGAGGGGATGTGATTCTTCGGCTCAGTAATGACAACCTGTTGCTTGAGATTACCAACAACGAGGCGCAGGTGGTCAGGGCAGTCAATGAACTACGGACTGCCCGCCTGCAGATGGACCAGACCAGGCTGAACTACAAGCAGCAGATTATTGAGCTGGAGATTACAGTGGCCCAGACCCGGAGGATGTATGAGAACAACAAGGTTCTGAGAGAGCAGGAGCACATTTCGAGGGAAGATTATGAGCAATCAAAGGAGGCTTATGAATCTTCAAAGGAGCTGCTTAGCCTGGTTCTGGAGAACTACCGGAATGATTCCACATACAGGGACATTCAGATCAGCAGCCTTGAGTCATCCGTGCGCAGCATGGAAAAGAGCATGCATATTATCCGAAGGCGCCTGGATAACCTGAATATCAAGGCCTCGGCAGATGGCGAACTGGCCACCCTTAATCCCGAGATTGGAGAGGTGATAACATACGGTACCCGTGTGGGTACCATCAACATCCTGGATTCATACAAACTCAGGGTGGACATTGATGAGCACTACATTGCGCGTGTGCAGCGCGGGTTGAACGGGGATTGTGATTTTGCAAGCACGCCCTATACCGGGGTGATCACAAAGATCTACCCCGAGGTGCAGAATGGCCGCTTTGCAGTGGATATGGTTTTCACCGATGAGGTGCCGGCGCAGATCAGGATCGGGCAGACATCAAGGATCAGGTTGCAACTGGGAGAGTCCAAAGAGGGTGTGTTGCTGACCAAAGGTGGTTTTTACCAGGCCACCGGGGGACAGTGGGTATTTGTGCTGGATGAGACCGGGGAGTTCGCGGTGAAACGTGACATCAGCATCGGACGACAGAACCCGAGGTACTATGAGGTGCTTGGCGGACTTGAGCCCGGGGAGAGGGTGATTGTCTCCTCTTACCAGAACTACGCAGATCACGATAAACTGATCCTGAAGCATAACCGTTAAGACCCAACGCATAAGAAAGATGAATCCCATGGGAAAGAATAATCAGATGCGAAAGAAGAGTCAGATGCAAAAGA
>JBDLIQ010000112.1:0-12793 GCA_039714775.1 Bacteroidota bacterium | reverse complement strand
TTAAAACAATACTTTTGTTCCACAAACTAATTCTATGAGGGAAAGCTCCTCTACCAACAAACTGAAAATTATCAATGATCCGGTCTACGGATTTATCAAAATTCCGTTCGAAACTGCTTTCGATCTGATCGAGCATCCGCTGTTCCAGAGACTGCGCAGGATCAGGCAGCTGGGCCTCACCCACTATGTCTACCCGGGAGCCAACCACACCCGTTTCCAGCACGCCATCGGGGCCATGCACCTGATGGGGCAGGCCATTGAGATCATCAGGTCCAAGGGCCACCAGATTACCGATGAGGAGGCCAGGGCGGTAACCATTGCCATCCTGCTCCACGATATTGGCCACGGTCCTTTTTCACACTCCCTGGAGCACAGCCTGATCAGGGACACCTCGCATGAGTTCATCAGCCTGATGTACATGGAGCAGCTCAATGAGGTTTTCGATGGCGCCCTGGAGCTTGCCATCAGGATCTTCAAAAATGAGTATTCAAAGAAATTCCTGCATCAACTGGTTTCAAGTCAGCTCGACATGGACCGCCTCGATTACCTTAAACGAGATAGCTTTTTCAGCGGGGTCACCGAAGGGGTCATCGGATCGGACCGGATCATCAAGATGCTCAATGTGGCCGATGACCGGCTGGTGGTGGACGAAAAGGGGATCTATTCCATTGAGAAATTCCTCATTGCCCGCAGGTTGATGTACTGGCAGGTCTATCTGCACAGAACGGTTGTAAGCTCGGAGCAACTCCTGGTGATGATGCTGAAACGTGCAGGGATGCTGGTCGCTGCAGGGGAGCAGCTGTTTGCGACGCCTGCACTTGACTTTTTTCTCAGGGATGCACCCGGCAAATTTGCCCCCTCCAACCAGAAGCTGTTCCTGGAACAGTTTGCCCAACTGGACGACAACGACATCCTCACTTCGGCCAAGGTGTGGAGCAAACATTCCGATACGGTGCTCTCCCTCCTGTCGGGAGGACTGGTGAACAGGGAGCTGTTTACTGTACACCTGGATAATGATCCTTTTAAGGCGGACAAAGTAGAATCATTGCGCCGCAAGGTTTCAGACCATTGGACCATTTCGGCCGAAGATGCAGCATACCTGGTCATCTCCGACAGTGTGAGCAACTTTGCATACACCGACCTGGACGACATGATCTCTATCCTGGATAAGCAAGGCAACATCCGTGATATTGCAGAGGCTTCCGATATGTTGAATATCTCAGTGCTCTCGAAAACAATCCGGAAATATTTCCTCTGCTACCCCAGGTTTTTTTAAAACTGAATCATCAGGTGAACGAACAAATTGAACATTAAAAACAGGAACAACAATATGAATTTTACAGCCGCAGTAATTGCCGAATTTTTAAAAGGAACGGTAGAGGGAGACCCCGAAGCCAGCGTAACCGATGTATCAAAAATTGAAGAGGGAAGAGCCGGAACGCTCTCCTTCCTGGCCAATCCAAAATATGAGAAATACATCTACGACACGCAGTCAGACATTGTAATTGTCGATGAAGATTTCAAACCCCAGAAAAGCATCAGGGCAACCTTGATTCGTGTCAGAAATGCCTATGAATCATTTGGTCAGCTGCTCAGGCTGTACGAGCAGAGCAAACCCAAAAAGTCAGGAATCAGCAAGCTGGCCAGCATTGCCCCTTCGGCTACACTCGGGAACGACCTCTATATAGGTGAGTTTACAGTGGTCCACGAGCACGCACAGATCGGGGAGGGAGTGCAGATCTTCCCACAGGTTTACATCGGTGACAATGTGAAGATCGGGGAGGGAACGATCATTCATTCCGGGGTGAAGGTGTACGAAGGAGCCGAGATTGGTGCCCAATGCGTAATCCACTCCGGAGCTGTGATTGGTGGAGACGGGTTCGGGTTTGCCCCCAACCAGGAGAACAACTACGAGAAGGTCCCCCAGGTGGGGAAGGTGATCATTGAAGACTATGTGGAGGTGGGGGCCAACACCACCATCGACCGTGCCACCATGGGAGCCACCATTCTCCGCAAAGGGGTAAAACTGGATAACCTGATCATGATCGGACACAACGTGGAGGTAGGAGAAAACACAGTGATGGCAGCACAAACAGGGATATCGGGTTCAACAAAAGTGGGAAAGAGGTGCATGTTTGGCGGACAGGTGGGGCTTGCCGGGCACATTACCATTGCAGACGATGTGAAGATTGGTGCGAAATCCGGGATTCCAAACAGCATCAGACAAGAGGGAAAGGTGGTACTGGGTGCCCCTGCCATTGAAGTTGGCCTGTTCCAACGCAGTTCAGTGATCTTTAAGAACCTTCCAAAGCTGAGAAACCAGGTTCATGAACTGGAGAAAAAGGTTTCAGAGTTGGAAAAATAACCGCCGGATTGGTTCGTTCAATTTTTGTA
Source organism: Bacteroidota bacterium (assembly GCA_039714775.1). Lineage (GTDB taxonomy): Bacteria > Bacteroidota > Bacteroidia > Bacteroidales. Next base: position 10,399 of record JBDLIQ010000112.1, on the reverse strand, counting down.
TCTTGCGGCCCGTTAATGAGTACCTTAACATTATCGACAGAGAAGCATGGCAGAAAAACAGAGAACCCTGAAGGCACCAATCACCTTTTCAGGAAAAGGTTTGCATACCGGTGTGGAGGTGAATATGACCTTTCAGCCTGCCCCGGACAGTCACGGATACGTCTTTAAGCGGACCGACCTTCCGGATCAACCCCTGATCAATGCACTGGCTGAAAATGTGGTGGAAACCTCAAGGGGTACCACCATTGAGGAGCATGGCACCAGGGTATCTACCATTGAACATGTGCTGGCCTCTTTTACAGGCATGGGGATCGACAATGTACTGATCGAGATTGACGGTCCCGAAGTACCCATTATGGACGGAAGTGCAAGGGAGTATGCTGAAGCCATTGACAGGACAGGTACCGTTGAACAGGCCACAGACCGCAAATACTTTGTTCTGAAAGAGAAGGTAGAGTATTATGATGAGGAGAGTGGTATCCATATCATTGCCTACCCGGACAAGGTACAGAGTATTAACGTTTTGATCGATTACAATTCGAAAGTTCTCGGGAACCAGCACGCCTCCCTTGAGGATTGGGAGAATTTCAAGGATGAGATCGCCCCCTGCCGCACCTTTGTTTTCCTGCATGAGCTGGAATTCCTGGCAAAAAACAACCTGATCAAAGGGGGTGACGTGGACAACGCCATTATCATCGTCGACCGCCACATGGAACAGGAGGAGCTGGACCGGCTCTCCGAACTGTTTAATAAACCCAAAGTAAAGGTGATGCCCGAAGGGATCCTGAACAATGTGGAGATGAGGTTTCCCAACGAGCCTGCCCGCCACAAACTGCTGGACCTGGTGGGCGACCTGGCACTGGTGGGCAGATGGTTCAAAGCCAAAATCATTGCCACCCGTCCGGGACACCATAGCAACAATGAATTTGCCCGGGCCCTGAGGCAGGTGATGAAAAAAGCGGTCCTGCAAAGAAGAACTCCCGTTTATAATCCCAATGCTGAACCCATTATTGACATCAATAAGATAAGGCACCTCCTGCCGCACCGCTACCCGTTCCTGCTGGTGGATAAGGTGATTTCCATGAACGAAAAATCGATTGTAGGGATCAAGAATGTAACCATGAACGAACCCTTCTTCATGGGCCATTTCCCGCAGGAACCGGTTATGCCCGGAGTGTTGCAGATCGAAGCATCCGCCCAGGTGGGTGGCATCCTGGTGCTGGGATCGGTCTCCGATCCGGAGAACTACTCCACCTACTTCCTGAAGGTCGACAAGGTGAAATTTAAACGCAAGGTGGTACCCGGAGATACCCTGGTTATTAAGATGGACCTGCTGGAGCCCATGCGAAGGGGTATTGCCCTGATGTATGCTGAGGTTTTCGTGGGAAACCAGCTGGTGATGGAGGGTGAGATGATGGCCCAGATCGTAAAAAACAAAAACAATGATTAGCAAACTTGCCAATGTCCATCCCAAGGCAAAGATCGCCGACGATGTAGTTATCGAATCCTTTGCCACCATATCGGAAGATGTGGAGATCGGTTCCGGTTGCTGGATCGGACCCAATGCAGTGATCATGAATGGCGCCCGCATCGGGAAAAACGTAAAGATCTTTCCGGGAGCAGTGATCTCAGGTGATCCGCAGGACCTGAAATTCGAAGGGGAGTATACCACGGTGGAGATCGGTGATAACACCATCATCCGCGAGTATGTGACCATTAACAAGGGGACCAAAGCCAACGATAAGACCGTTATTGGCAAAGATTGCCTGATCATGTCCTATGTACATGTTGCACATGATTGTATCCTGAAGGACCGGATCATCCTGGGCAGCTATGCCGGACTGGCAGGTGAAGTGGAGGTCGATAATTTTGCAATCGTCAGTCCGGGCAGCATGGTGCACCAGTTTGTCAGGATCGGAGCCCACGTAATGATCCAGGGAGGAAGCAAAGTGGGAAAAGATGTACCTCCCTTTGCTATGGCGGGCCGGGAACCCATCTCCTACACCGGGATCAATTCAATCGGGCTGCGCAGAAGGGGATTTGTAAACGATACCATCTATGCCATCCAGGAGGTGTACCGGATCATCTACCAGCGGGGACTGAATATCTCTGATGCACTGGAATTCGTGGAAGCCAACCTGCCCGCTTCAAACGAGCGGGACGAGATCATCCTCTTTATACGAGGCTCCAAAAGGGGAATCATCCGGGGCTATTTCGACGACAAACAATCCTGAACCTGCCGGCCGCAGGAAGGGACTTGTCAACTGCAGGCGGATCAATCTCTTTCAGTATCTGTATAGGCGTTCCACCCCTGTGCCTTTAGCGGGATGGCATTGCCGTCGCCACCCACCAGGAACGCTTCTCCTTTGTCACCGGTAATATTACCGATTACACTGACACCAGGGATGGCGGAGACCTTTTCATAATCGGACAGGGGTACCGTGAAAAGCAACTCATAATCCTCCCCACCATGCAGGGCAGCCACCAACGGCTCAAGCTCGAATTCGCCGGCAGCCTTTGTGGTCTCCTCTGCAATGGGAATGCGGTCATCGTAAACCTGGCAGCCACAACCGGAGGCTTTGCATATATGAAGCAGTTCGGATGAGAGACCATCCGAGATATCGATCATGGCACCGGGCAGGATCCCGGCCTCCTTCAGTGCCAGCAACACATCCACCCTTGGCTCGGGTTTCAAAAAGCGTTCCAGCACATAATCATACCCCTTTAATTCGGGCTGGAACTCCGGATCGGCAGCATGGAGCTGCTTCTCCCGCTCCAGGATCTTCAGCCCCATGTAGGCCGCTCCCAGATCGCCCGACACACATACCAGCTGGTTGGCGCTTGCACCGCTCCGAAGCACCAGCTCCTCCTTCAGGGCGGTGCCAATGGCTGTAACCGTGATAACCAACCCGGTCACCGAGGCCGAAGTATCACCCCCCACCATATCCACCTTGAACCGTTCACATGCCAGCTTCACCCCCTCGTAAAACTCCTCCAGGGCCTCAACCGAAAACTTTCCTGAGATCCCCACCGATACGGTGATCTGCCTGGGGGCCGCATTCATGGCGTATACATCAGACAGGTTCACCACCACAGCTTTGTAACCCAGGTGTTTCAAAGGAGAATAGACCAGATCAAAATGGATTCCTTCCAGCAGAAGGTCGGTGGTCACCACCTGGTAATAGGATCCGTGGTCGATCACTGCCGCATCGTCCCCCACCCCCAGGTAGGTGCTCTCCTGTTTGTTTTCAAATCGTGATGTAAGGCGGTCGATAAGTCCAAATTCGCCCAACGCTTCGATGGTGTTGATCTTCTTGGTTGTCATGATACAAATGTAAGGACGATTTTGTATATTTGAGCCCTATTTTAAATTAATCTAATTTACAATTACTCGGTGACAGAGCAGGAAAAGATATTAAACGAGGTCACAGGCAATGACTATAAGTTTGGGTTTCACACCGATATAGATACGGAGACCATACCAAAAGGGCTGAACGAGAAGGTGGTCCGGCTAATATCTGCCAAGAAAGAGGAGCCGGAGTGGCTGCTCGAATCGAGGCTGAAAGCATTCAGGCACTGGCAGACCATGAAGATGCCCGATTGGGCGCACCTGAGGATCCCGGAGATTGACTACCAGGAGATTATTTATTATGCAGCACCCAGACAGGAACCCAAATACCAGAGCATGGACGAGGTGGACCCGGAGCTGATTGACACCTTTAACAAGCTGGGGATCCCGCTTGAGGAGCAGAAGCAGCTGGCCGGTGTGGCAGTGGACGCTGTGATAGACAGCGTCTCTGTGAAAACCACCTTCCAGGATACCCTGGCCGAGATGGGGATTATCTTCTGCTCATTCAGCGAGGCGGTACAGAACCACCCCGACCTGGTGAAAAAATATATGGGTTCTGTGGTGCCCTATACAGACAACTTTTTTGCAGCCCTTAACTCAGCGGTATTCAGTGACGGCTCCTTCTGCTACATCCCCAAAGGGGTAAGCTGCCCCATGGAACTCTCCACCTATTTCAGGATCAATGCAGCCAATACCGGACAGTTCGAGCGCACCCTGATCATAGCAGAAGAGGATGCATATGTGAGTTATCTGGAAGGTTGTACGGCGCCCATGCGGGATGAGAACCAGCTTCACGCCGCCATCGTGGAGATCGTGGCCATGGAGAATTCCGAGGTAAAATATTCTACGGTGCAGAACTGGTATCCGGGCAACAAAGAGGGGATTGGGGGCATCTATAACTTTGTGACCAAGCGGGGGATCTGCAAGGGGGACAACTCGAAGATCTCCTGGACCCAGGTGGAGACCGGTTCGGCCATCACATGGAAATATCCCAGCTGCATCCTGAAGGGCAACAATTCGGTGGGAGAGTTCTTTTCGGTGGCGGTCACCAACAACTACCAGCAGGCCGATACGGGAACAAAGATGATCCACATCGGAAAAAACACACGCTCCACCATCATCTCCAAGGGAATCAGCGCAGGGAAGAGCGAGAACTCTTACCGGGGACTTGTAAAGGTGTTGAAAGGAGCAGAAAATGCCAGGAATTTTTCGCAGTGCGACAGCCTGCTGCTCGGTGAAAAATGCGGGGCACACACCTTCCCCTACCTTGAGGTGGATAACCGGTCGGCAATTGTGGAACATGAGGCCACAACCTCCAAGATCGGGGAGGACCAGATCTTCTATTGCAACCAGCGGGGCATCGATACCGAAAACGCCATCAGCCTCATCGTGAACGGTTATGCAAAAGAGGTGCTGAACAAACTGCCCATGGAGTTTGCTGTGGAGGCGCAGAAATTATTGGCAATAACACTGGAAGGTAGTGTCGGCTAACGCCGACTGAACCACTGGTCACTGGTCACCAATCACCAGTCACCAGTCACCAGTTACCAATTTGAAAAGAAGAGATAATGCTTGAGATTAAAGATTTAAGAGTAAACATAGAAGATAAGGAGATCCTGAAGGGGATCAACCTTTCGGTGAATCCAGGTGAGGTGCATGCCATCATGGGACCCAACGGTTCGGGAAAAAGTACCCTGGCATCGGCACTGGCGGGACGTGACTATTTTGACATCACGCACGGGAAAATCACCTATTACGGGAGAGATCTGTTTGAGCTGCAGCCGGAAGACAGGGCCAGGGAGGGGATCTTCCTGGGCTTTCAGTATCCTGTCGAGATCCCGGGTGTAAGCATGGTGAATTTTCTGAGGACCGCCATCAATGCGAAGCGCAAATACCTGGGTGAAGATCCGCTGCCAGCCGGGGATTTCCTGAAACTGATGCGCGAGAAGAAAAAGGTGGTTGAGATCAACTCCGATCTGACAAGCCGTTCGGTGAACGAGGGGTTCTCCGGTGGGGAGAAGAAGAAGAATGAGATCTTCCAGATGGCACTGCTGGAACCCAGGCTGGCTATCCTGGATGAAACCGATTCGGGACTGGATATCGATGCGCTGCGCATCGTTGCCAACGGGGTCAACAAACTGCGCTCACCCGAAAATGCCACCATCGTGATTACCCATTACCAGCGGCTGCTGGACTATATTGTTCCCGATTTTGTACATGTGCTCTACAAGGGCCGGATCGTCAAGTCGGGTGACAAGCACCTGGCCAAAGAGCTTGAAGAGCACGGTTACGACTGGATCAAACAGGAAGTGGAGCATGGAGACGCCTGATACATTGAACACTACCGACAAATACATTGCGCTTTTCCGGCAGAACAGGGGGCTGATCGGAGATGAGGATCCGGAATTTATGGCCGGACTCCGGGAGGAGGCCATCCGCAAATTTGAAGAGACCGGATTTCCACTCCGGAAACAGGAAGATTACAGATATACCCACCTGGAACCGGTGTTTGACGGGGAGCTCTCCTTTGTTTTGAGTCCCAGAGACCTCAACTTTAACGATGAGGAGCTCTTCAAATGTGATGTGCCCATGCTTGATGCCCATGTCCTGACGGTACTTAACGGATTCTTTCATAATCCGGGTGCGCCCTCCCTTTTTGAGCTTGACAACGGCGTCATTTACGGCAGTCTGAAGGAGGCGATGCACCGGCATCCCGACCTGGTGGCGAAGTACCTGGGCAGGAGTGCCTCGCTGGAGAAGGAGCCCTTTGTGGCACTGAATACCGCTTTTTCACAGGATGGAATTTTCCTCTATGTGCCGGAGGGAGAGCGACTTGAAAAACCAATCCAGATCATCCACCTCCTGCTCTCGGACAAAAACCAGATGGTTCAGCACAGGAACCTTTTCGTGGTGGAGAAGAGTGCATCGGCCCAGGTGATCATCTGCGACCATACCCTCTCCCCCCACCTCTTCCTGACCAATTCAGTAACGGAATCGTTTACGGGCGAGAACGGGAATATTGATATCCTTCGACTCCAGAACGAGCACAACAACTCGTGCCAGGTGACCAATACCTGGATGAGACAGGAGAAGAGTTCCCGTAGTCAGCACGGAACCATCACCCTGCATGGCGGGATGGTCCGGAACAACCTGCACATAAAGATGGAGGGCGAAGGCGCCGAGACCAATGCACTTGGCCTCTTCCTTATTGATAAATCCCAACATCTGGACAGTTTTACCGTCATTGAACATGCCAGTTCACAATGTACCAGCAACCAGCATTACAAAGGGGTGCTGGATGACACCTCAACCGGTACCTTCTACGGAAAGATTCATGTGCATCCCGATGCCCAGAAGACAGCAGCATTCCAGGCCAACAACAACATCCTGCTATCCGATACTGCAAAAATGAATACCAAACCGCAGCTTCTTATCTACGCCGATGATGTAAAATGCAGCCATGGCGCCACGGTGGGACAGCTGGATGAGGGTGCCCTGTTCTACCTGCAATCACGTGGGATCCCAAAAGAGGAGAGCCGGCTTATGCTGATGAATGCTTTTACCCACGAAGTAATCTCCCGGATCAAACAATCCTCCCTGCAGGAGCGAATCGCCGACCTGGTGGAAAAGAGGCTTCGCGGAGAGCTTTCAAGATGTAACAACTGCGCCATGCACTGTAACGAATAAAACCTTATCCTCCATGGGATTTGATATCAACCAGGTCAGAAAAGATTTTCCCATTCTAAGCCGGCAGGTCTATAACAAACCGCTGGTATACCTCGATAATGGGGCCACCACCCAGAAACCGGCTGTGGTGATCAACACCCTTAAGGAGCTGCACGAGAACCACAACAGCTCTATCCACCGGGGCATTCACTACCTGAGCGAACAGATGACCACTCGGTACGAGGAGGCCCGCGAAAGGGTCAGGGAGTTCATCAATGCAGGCTCCTCCGAAGAGATTGTTTTCACCAGCGGAGCCACCGGGTCAATCAACACCGTCGCCTTCTCTTTTGGAGAGAGATATGTGGGAAAGGGTGACGAGGTGCTGATCTCGGAGATGGAGCACCACTCCAACATTGTTCCCTGGCAGATGCTCTGTCAGCGCAAGGGAGCCATTCTGAAATTTATCCCTTTCGATGATTCGGGAGAGCTGAGGATGGATCTGTTGGACGGACTGCTGACCGAAAGGACCCGGATCGTAGCGGTGACCCATGCCTCCAACTCGCTGGGAACCATCAACCCGGTCAGGGAGGTGATTCGAAGGGCACATGACAAAGGGATCCCGGTGATGCTTGACGGTGCCCAGATGGTTCAACACGGGAAGGTGGATGTGCAGGAGCTGGATTGCGACTTTTACCTCTTCTCCTCCCACAAGATATTCGGACCCACAGGCTCGGGAGTCCTCTATGGAAAGGCGGCGATCCTGGAGGAGATCCCTCCCTACCAGGGGGGTGGCGACATGGTGGACCAGGTCACCTTTGAGGGAACCACATACAACAGCCTGCCCTTCAAATTTGAGGCGGGCACCTCCAATTATACCGGAGCCATCGGGCTGGCTGCTGCCCTTGACTACATTGGATCACTGGGTATTAACGGGATCAGGGAGCACGAGGATCTGCTGATCCGCTATGCCATGGAGAAGCTTGAAGGTATCGACGGACTCACCCTCTATGGCAAGGCAAAAGAGCGGATCGCAGTCTTCTCTTTCCTTCTTGAGAAGATCCACGCCTACGATGCAGGCATGATCCTGGATAAGATGGGAATTGCGGTGCGCACAGGTACCCACTGCACCCAGCCGGTGATGGACCATTTTGGCATCACGGGAACCATCCGTGCCTCCATGGTGTTTTACAATACCACGGAAGAGGTGGACCAGCTGGTGAAAGGAATTGAGAAAACCATACAAATGCTATCTTAACATATTGAATTACGAATGAACCTTAACGAAACACAAAAGGATATCGTGGAGGAGTTTTCGGTTTTCGAGGACTGGCTTGACAGGTACAACTACCTGATCGAGCTGGGAGGTGAACTGCCGGAGATCGATCCCAAATACAAAACCAATGATTACCTGATCAACGGGTGCCAGTCCAGGGTGTGGCTTCATGCCGACCTGGTGGAGGGAAAACTGGTGTTCAATGCAGACAGCGATGCCATCATCGTCAAGGGCATTGTGGCCCTTCTGGTGAAGGTGTTAAACGGGCGGACACCGGACGAGATCATGGAGAACGATCTCTTTTTTATTGATGAGATCGGGCTCAGCCAGAACCTCTCACCCACCCGTTCCAACGGGTTGCTCTCCATGGTAAAAAAGATGCGCCTCTATGCACTCGCGTACCAGGCAAAAGCAGGAAAATAGTTGATAGTGAAAAGTTGAAAGCTTAATGAGATGAGTGAATCAATGGATTTTTTGGAGATCGAAGGGAAAATTGTTGAAGCCCTGAAACTGGTGTATGATCCTGAGATCCCTGTCAATGTATTTGACCTGGGACTGATCTACGAGATCGATGTCACAGAACAGAGGGAGGCCAACATCAAAATGACCCTTACCGCCCCCAACTGTCCCATGGTGGATATGCTGGTTGCAGATGTGCAGAATGCGGTGGAGTCGGTGGATGAGATTGACAAGGCCAATATTGACCTGGTGTTCGATCCTCCCTGGGACAAATCGATGTTATCGGAAGAGGCCAAACTGGACCTCGGTTTTTTATAGTGATTGGTGACTGGTGAGGGTGACTGGTGACTGGTGACTGGTGAGGGTGATTATAGTATGAAAGGGCTAAAACCTATATCGGAAGTATCAGAATCCATCAGGGAGGAGGCGTTGCAGCTGGGATTTGCCGGTTGTGGCTTCTCGCGGGCAGGCCCACTTAACGAAGATGCCATCCGGCTGAAAGAGTGGCTGGATGGCGGGTATCATGCCCGCATGGGTTATATGGCGGGTCATTTCGAAAAGCGTACCGACCCGGTAATACTGGTGGAGGGTGCAAAGAGTGTCATCTCCCTTCTGTACAATTACAAAACGGACCGGGTTCAGGAGGATCCACGGGCTCCTGTGCTATCAAAATATGCCTACGGGAAGGACTACCATTTTGTGATGAAGGAGAGGATGAACCGGCTTTTTGAATATATCAATTCGAACTTCGGACCTGTGGAGGGGAGGGTCTTTACCGATTCGGCACCGGTGCTGGAGCGGACCTGGGCACAACGTGCCGGCCTGGGTTGGATCGGGAAAAACTCCAGCCTGATCTCCCAAACACACGGCTCTTTTGTTTTTATCGGGGAGCTTATTGTGGACCTGGAACTTGAGTACAGCCAGGCTGAGGAAAAAGATCGATGCGGAAGCTGCAACCGCTGCGTGGAGGCGTGCCCCACCGGCGCCATTCTCTCCAGCCGGACCATCGATGCCGGACTTTGCATCTCCTACCAGACCATCGAGAACAGAGAGGCGATCCCCCCGGAATTGCAGGGTAACCTGGAGAACCGGGTTTTTGGATGTGATATCTGCCAGGATGTATGTCCCTGGAACAACAAGGCTCTGAACCATCAGGAGCCTGCATTTGACCCCCCGGCCGGACTTCTGGAGATGACAGCAAACGACTGGGCCAACCTGGACCGGGAACAGTTTAACCTCCTGTTCAAAGACTCCCCTGTAAAACGTGCAGGTTACCGGAAAATCAAAGAGACCCTCCGGCATCTAGTACCGTCACCATGATGTTCCGCGTACCGCGGGGACCATCAAATTCACAGAGGAAGATATTCTGCCAGGTGGAGAGCCCCATCTTCCTATCCACAATGGGAATGGTCTCCTGGGGACCCACAATGCCGGCTTTCAGGTGAGCGTCCCCGTTGTTGTCCTGGTGATCATGTTCCCAAATCCCTGAAGGGATGAGCTTATTGAGTAGCGAAATCACATCCCGCTGAACCGAATCATCCCAGTTCTCCTGGATCATGATCCCTGCTGTTGCACCCTGTACATAGACATTGACCATGCCGGTCTGAACGCCGGATTCAGCCACGATGGCTTCCACCTGCTGCGTGATGTCG
>JBDLIQ010000111.1:0-13254 GCA_039714775.1 Bacteroidota bacterium | reverse complement strand
ACGGTGGTAGAGGATACGATTTGTGATGAGGGTACGAGCACGATTACAGTAAGCAGCATTACAGGATTAACAGCCGGTGAGGTGCTGTATGATTACAGCATCGAGGATACTTCGGGACCGGTTGCCGATATCAGTGGTTACACAACAGATGTAGGCATCAGCCTTGGATCATTTAACCAGACCCTGGATAACCACACGGACCAGGTTCAGTGGGTGGAGTACAGGATCCATCCCTATGCAGCGAATACCGGCTCTGGAGTTGATTGTGATTATGGCACCACCCGCGATACGGTATTCCGGATCTGGGTTAACCCGACCCCACGTATCGATGTGACGGTGGTGGAGGATACGATTTGTGATGAGGGTGCAAGTACGATCACGGTAAGCAGCATCACCTCCTTAACAGCCGGCGAGGTGCTGTATGATTACAGCATCGAGGATACCTCAGGTCCTGTGGCAGAGATCAGTGGTTACACAACAGATGTAGGCGTCAGCCTTGGGTTCTTTAACCAGACCCTGGATAACCATACAGACCAGGTTCAGTGGGTGGAGTACCGTATCCATCCCTATGCGGTGAACACCGGCTCAGGCACCAACTGTGATTACGGCACGACCCGTGATACGGTGTTCCGTATCCTGGTAAACCCGACCCCCACATTATCAGCTACATTCTGGACTCCCCGTACTGATTCGGCAGTCTGCTTTAATGATGGGTATCAGATACTCATAACCAGCAATACCGGATTAACCACAGGTTTGTTAAGGTATGCACTTGATATAGATGATTATTGGCCGGATGTACAAAATGTACAGATGCCGGATACTCTGTCCATCGCGAATCTTGACGAAGGTGATGTGATTAATATCGGGGAATCCATTGTAGAGGTTACTTATCGAATCACACCGGTGATCGTTGATGCACTTGGATCCGGAAGGCATTGTCCGGGTAATCAGGTAAATAGGACCATGATTGTTACACCTGAGTTAAAGAGCAACCTGGTAGCTGAAGAATATTTTGGCGGTTGGGAGATCCGGTGTAACGGGCTGTTGTCTGATTCACTCCACTCCAATGTGGAGGGTGGATATTACAAATTGCCATATAGGTTCTCCTGGGAGGCGGACTCTGCCGGAACTCCTGAAAATCTTACAGCTGATTCAGTTCAGATTGGTCTTGGTGTGGGTAATTACAGCTTTATAGTGTGGGACACCATCGGTTGTGTAGATACATCGGGAATTGTTGAAATCAGGGAACCTGATGCAATTGAGTTGGAGGATACCATTGTCTCAGCACTCTGCTGGACACAGTCATCGCTCGGATCCATTGATGTAACTGTTTCCGGTGGGACCACGGCATACAACTATGAATGGTTTTATGGGGGTAACCCACAATACTGGAACAGCAATCACTTTGATTCATGGGCTGGTATGTATGGTTTCAGGGTCCTGGATGCCAACCTGTGCCAGAAGGATACTACATATACTATTGGCTACGTTAACACAATTAATCCCAACATAGACACCAGTGATTATGAGGGTTATGCAGTGGCCTGTTTCGGCGACACAACTACCGGGTATTTAGATGTTTTCATAGTTGAGGGAATCCCTCCCTATGAGGTTGAGTTGTATCGTTATGGTGCGCATGATTATAACAACGATGATCCGGTAGCCACTGTATCAGCAGTTAGTGAAAATGACCCCTTCGTACTGGATAACCTTGCGGCAGGAGGCTATGTCCTGTATGCTTTTGATGATGTGGGTTGTATTAATCCTCCCCTGAATGGACATACATATCAACCCATCATCTTATCAGAGCCCGATCCGGTTACCGTCTCCAGACGAGATGAGGAGACGGACAGGTATCATGATACGGTGGATATCAGCTGTTACAATGCCGATGACGGGGCAATTCATCTTCAGGTGAGCGGAGGCAGGACAGCAAATAGGCCCATTGATTATTACTGGGAGGGAGCTGATCCGGATCTGAACCCGACAGACAGTGTCCAGTCCTCACTGGGCCCGGGATTATATAAGGTCACCGTTGCTGATGTAGTGGGGTGTTCAGATTCGATCGAGTTTGACCTCATCGAACCTTCAGAGATCATGCTGCAGGTGGATAGCATGTACTATACAACCGATTCCCTGTGGAACATTACCTGTGCCGGGGAGAGTGACGGGTACATCGGAATTAGTTCTGATGGTGGTATCCTGGGACATCACTATAGCTGGAGTTCGGAGCAGATGACATTTGCAGATGGTACCCTGCCGGAGCAGGGCGGATTGGTGGCAGGGACATATCAACTTACCATTACCGACAGCATCGGGTGTACCCGGGATGACACTTTTAATCTGGAACAGCCTGACCCGCTTGGAATGGACTCTATTATTCCAAAGGATATTACCGGAACATACGCCATTGCCTGTGCCGACTCCAGTTCCGGAGCGATTACGCTGATCCCGTATGGCGGGGCAGATTCAACCCGGAATATCTACCTTTGGAGTTCGGGGAACGGGTCAGGACTTGAACCTGCATCCATGAACCAGGCGGGGCTGACTGCTGGCACGTATACTGTGGATGTGACTGATATCAATGGGTGTAGTGAAAGCTGGGATTTTGTCCTGGATGATCCCCCAGCCATTGTGATTGATACACTTGAGGCTGATAGTGCAAGATGTGCCAATACGGCCACCGGCTTTGTGAACCTGCATGTTTCCGGAGGTGTTCCGGGGTACGGTTACCAGTGGAGTAACGGAGCGTTCACCCAGGATCTTGCCTGGATCGGTGCAGGTGTCTATACGGTGGTGGTAAAGGATACCAACCAGTGTGTGAAGATCGACAGCATCGAGGTCTTCGAGGCCGATCAATTTGATGTTGTACTTGCGATCACAAGCGATTATAACGGGACACCCATCTCCTGTGCCGGCTCCTCCGATGCCGCCATCTCCCTCTCGCCCCAGGGTGGTACGGAACCCTATTCTTACCTCTGGAGTTCGGAGAACGGATCAGGATTTGAGCCTGCTTCCAGGGACCAGGAGGGGCTGACTGCCGGTACCTACCATGCAAATATTGTTGATTATTATGGCTGTGCCGACTCGGCCGAGGTGGTGATCACCGAACCCGATCCCATTGACTATACCATAGATACCATTGATCCGCTCTGCTACGGGGATTCCAATGGACGGATCGACCTGCTGATAACCGGGGGGACCGTTTATGCCCTGGAAGACTATGAAGTCTGGCTGAATGGTTCGCTTACCGGACCCTACAATGAAAACCTGCCGGAGGGGGATTATTTTATCCGGATCGAGGATCTGAATGATTGTTACGCAGAGACCCAGGCCGAACTGAGACATCCCGATTCACTTGCCCTTGAATTTGCAACTGTAGCTGCATATTGTAAGGATAAACCGGACGGGGAGCTCAGCCTCTACATCGACGGCGGAGAACCTCCCTATTATGTACGCTGGGACAGGGATCCTTCCGTCCAGGGGCTCTATCTCGATGATCTTCTCTGGGGGGAGTATGTAGCAACGGTGACCGATTTTTATGGTTGTGTAACCATCGATACGGCAATGGTCGACTATACCTTTACCTCCTGCCTGGAGATTCCCAATGCATTCTCTCCCAATGGGGATGGATTCAACGACCGTTGGGTTATCGAAGGGCTTGAGCTCTATCCCAATGTGACCTTGAAGATCTTCGACCGGTGGGGCAATTTGATGTATGTGACCACCAATGCTGTTGATGAACCATGGGACGGATATCTGAATGGGCGGATACTGCCTATCGATTCGTACCACTATATTATGAATTTGAACAACGACGAACCTCCCATTACAGGGAATATAACCATTGTGAGGTAGGAAGGTAATAGTGCAAGCGTGAAGAGAGCCATAACATATATCCTGCTGACCATGATCGTGCTGCTGTCGCAAGAGCTGAAAGCGCAGCAGCTGCCGATCTATTCACAGTACCTGATGAATGGCTTCATGATCAATCCGGCCATGGCCGGCTATGACGGGTATACCACAGCAAATGCCACCTCCAGGCAGCAGTGGCTGGGTTTTGCTGAGGCACCAAGAACCTTTTCGGCCTCCTGGCAAACCCGGCTCTTCAGGAAATCATACAAGATTGTCAACCATCCCATCCGAAGGGGAAACTTTTTAATACCCAGCACAAAGGGTCGCGTCGGACTGGGCGCCTATATTGTTAATGACGTCAATGCCAATGTGGCCCGGACAGGGATGGCCTTCACCTATGCCTATCACATTATTATTGACAACCAGCAACTCTCATTCGGACTCTCTGCAAAGGCATTCCAGTACAGGATCAACAATGACAACCTGACCTTCGGGGAGCCCGGTGATCCGGTCACAAACAGTGATTTTGTAAGGGTTGCCTACAGTCCCGACGCCGATTTCGGTGTTCTGTACAACGGGTTCGGGTATTTTGTAGGTCTCTCTGTCAGCAACCTGCTGCAGACCTCTTTGAAGATAGGGGCCAATGATATTCCAGATTATAAAACCTTCCGGCACTACTGGCTTATGGGCGGGTACCGCTTCAGGGTGTCGCGGGAAGTTGAACTCGAGCCAAGTGCCCTGCTAAAGACCACCGAGAATTGGAATCCGCAGGCCGAGGCTTCATTCAAGGTTTACTATGCCGAGCTTTTATGGGGTGGGTTGTCCTACCGGACCAACAACAGCCTTATTGGACTGGTAGGGCTCCAGGTGGATAATATCTTTTTTGGGTACTCGTTCGACTGGTCCTTCTCCGATATCAGCAACTACAGTTTTGGTTCCCACGAAATCACCCTGACAGTTAAGCTGGGAGACAACTCCCGCAGGTCAAAATCTACAATCCGCTACTAAAGACTGATGAACGAATTTATTACCAAGGCGCTAAGAGGAAGAAAAGTATTATTGGGCAAGGATTTTTACCAGTTCAGACAGGTGAAAAGGTCCACACTGGAGTTTGGAAATCGTTTTGCCAGTTGGGTTTTCTCTCCCGATGGCCTGGATGAGAATTCTGTTGTCTACTCTTTTGGTGTGGGTGAGGATGTCTCCTTTGACCTACAATTGATAGCGGATTTCAGAATGGATATTCATGCATTTGATCCCTCCCCGGGCTCCATTGCATGGGTATCAAACCAGGATTTTCCCGATGGATTGCATTTCTATCCATTTGGATTGGCAGCAAAAGACGGACAGGTGCATTTTATGGAACCGTCCGAACCGGGTTATCATTCGCTTCAAATTGCCGAAACAGGAATCCGGTCGGAGTCCCGGATGGATTCACATGTCTTGCCTGTCCACCGGTTGCCGACCATCCTCCAGAAACTGGGTCATAAGAGGGTGGATATTCTGAAGATGGATATTGAAGGGGCAGAGTATGAAGTGATTGGAGATGTTGTTGACTCCCCGGTTCCCATCTCTCAGCTCCTAATAGAGTTCCACCACAGGTTCGAAAATATCGGTATCGGAAAGACCCGGCAGGCCATTGACAGGCTCAACAAAGCCGGTTTCAGGATTTTCAATGTCTCGGCTTCCGGGGAGGAGATCTCATTTATTAATACCAGTTTATAAAGTGAAACGAATGAAAATACTGCTGATCAGTAAATACTTTAAAACCGGTGGAGCGGCCATCTCCTCAGCCAGATTGTTTGAGGCCCTGAAGATGAATGGGGTGGATGTGAAAATGCTGGTTCAGGAGGAACACAATGAGAAAGAGGGTGTATATGCCACAACCGGGGGGATGGTCAAGCGATGGATTAACCTGGGACGTTTTATTATCGAGCGATTGACCTTCCTGAGACATGAAAGCTCAAAAACAGTTCGGTTTCTCTTCTCACCTGCAAATGCAGGAGAAAACCTCATCAGGAACCGGCATGTGAAGGAGGCGGACATTATCCATTTGCACTGGATCAATGCGGCATTTCTCTCAGTGAGATCGTTGAAGAAATTGTTCAATTCAGGAAAACCTGTTGTCTGGACATTTCATGATATGTGGGCATTCACCGGGGGGTGCCATTATGCCCTTGAATGTGATCACTATACCAGGGAGTGCGGGCAATGTCCCTACCTGAAAAAGCCGGGCAAAGGTGATCTCTCTCACCGCATATGGAAAAGGAAGGAGAAGTTATTCAGGGATAACAAGGTAACGGTTATCACCCCCAGTAAATGGCTCAATGAGTGTGCCAGCTCCAGTTCATTGCTCCGTCATTGTGAGTTTCATACCATTCGGTATTCGATGGATCAGACCCTTTTTAAACCTGCAGAGAGGGAGATGGCATGCAGGAACCTGGGACTGGATCCTGAGAAAAAATACATTCTGTTCGGTGCTGCAGCGGTACGGAGTATGTTAAAGGGATTTGATTTCTTTCTGGAAGCGATCCGGATTTTACACAAAGCGCTGGATCCGGAAGCCGGTGTTGAGATCCTCCTGTTTGGTAAAACCAGCGGGGATGAGGACCGGTTGTTCCCTATGAATACGCGTAACATCTCTTACATCAATTCACCAGAGACGATCGCTGAGCTATACAGTGCGGCCCACCTGTTCGTTATTCCCTCCCTGCAGGATAACTTTCCCAATACCATTCTGGAATCTATGTTATGTGGTACTCCGGTGGTAGGGTTCCGATCAGGCGGGATCCCCGAAATGATCGATCACAAAGTAACAGGATACCTTGCAGAGCACAAATCTTCAACCGACCTGGCAGAGGGAATGAAATGGGTCCTGTTTACAGATGCGTATGAATCCATGTCAGCCGAAGCCCGAAGTTCAGCAGTACGACGTTACTCCCGCAAGCAGGCGGCAGAAAAGCATGTTGCGTTATACAAAGAATTGCTTAACCGTTCCCGGGAATCATGAAATCCTTGCCTAAAATATCTGTAATCACCGTTGTATTTAATGATGAGGATCACATCGGGCGGACCATTGGCAGTGTGATCAGCCAGACCTACAGCAGGATTGAGTACATCATTGTGGATGGACAATCGACCGACAGAACCATGGAGGTGGTAAATAGTTTCAAAGAGATCGATGTGGTCATCAGTGAGCCGGACAAAGGACTGTATGAGGCCATGAATAAGGGATTGAAAGCGGCCACCGGGGATTATGTCTGGTATCTGAATTCGGGTGATGAGGTTTACAGTACCGATACCGTGGAACGTATGGCAGAGGGCCTTCAGGGAGTGCCGGATATCATCTATGGAGGCTCCATGATCATCAGTGGTACACAGGAGGAGATCGGGGAGAGGAGGCTAAAACCACCCGCCCAACTCAACTGGAAATCTTTCAGGAAGGGCATGGTTGTCAGCCACCAGTCTCTTCTCGTGAAAAGAGAACTCGCCGTTGATTACAACCTCGATTACCGGATTTCGGCCGATATTGACTGGGCAATCCGGGTGACAAAAAAGGCCACACAGATTCACAATTCAAACCTGATCCTTTCGAGATTCCTGGAGGGTGGGATATCAGAGAACAATATTAAGGCGGGATTAAAAGAGCGGTTCCGGATTATGACCCGCTACTACGGGTTTATCCCAACCCTGCTCAGACATTTTCTGTTCGGGATCAGGCTGACTAACTTCTACCTGAGGTACCGCCGGATCTGAATCTTTTAATGATTTGAGTCCCGGTCATGGAGGTGAATCCGGAATCCATCACCTCTTTTAGCAGCCTCCTATAGACCACATTGATTCCGGGGAATTCCTCATCGTCAAGATTGCAGTTGTGCCATAACATTGCGATGATGGCCCCGAATCGGGTTGCCTCCCTGAGTATGGGGCGAATGGCTTCCGGGATCTCTTCAACCGGAATACCCATATATCCCAGCAGGGTAACATCCATTACATTGAGCGGAATTTGCCAGAGATCGAAAGGTTGGCTGTTATCAAAATCGTATAACCTGAATGGAAGGGCATAGGAGTTCCTGAAACCGATCTGCTCAGCAAATCCAAGGGTGGCATCATACTGCAGGTCTGAACCTGCCTGGATTTGTGTTGTGACCGGATTGCTGTATTTCAGATAGTGTTGCCTGATCCCCGAGACTGGTTTATCACAAATATCATTCAGCCGGCTGACTCCTCCTGACATAGCAGCAGGATCTTCACTACTCTCAAGTGTACCATGAATGCCGATTTCATGCCCCTGTGAGGATGTCTCACTGATAATCTGACGGATCTTTGTATCCCTGAAATGGTACTTTGAGTTATCCTCTCTTGTCTTTTCAAGGAGGTACCAGGTAGAGGTGATCCCCAGTTCCCTCTCTAATTGCTGCAACTCGTGGAAATTCCAGTATGGGTCCTTCCTGAAGAGCAGGGTTCCTTTTGCATAGTCCCATACGTTTTTCAACCGCCTGTTGAGGCTGTAGTTATTGGATTTGATTCCAAACAGTTGAAGTCCCACAAAGCCCAGGTTTCGAAGGGAGTATTTCCTGATCCTGTCCACATCATGGGAGAGAAACAGCACCGGGTTCTCTCTCTTCTTAATCCTGAATTCCAGACCATTCACCTTACTGAACTTCTCAAATGCTTCCAGGATTATTTCGAAGTAGTAGTTTACCACAGGTATACCCGTGATTCCAATCCGGTGCTGAATGGATGATCTCCATGGATAGCGTCCGTGCATATCCCTCTCCTTGCTGACATACTCCTGGTAGCCCGAAAGAAGGTAAAATGCAGACTTCAGGATATCGTGGTGAAACCGGATTCCAGCTCCTTCGACTGTATACCACTTTTTTGATGTTGAACAGGGGAAAAGCACGGGGATCTCCTCAATCGGGATCACCTCAGTTACATCCAGTGGTTTGGTCGACAGAGGGATAAAAAAAGCCGCTTCTGCCCCTGCTGCCTCCTCAAAAGATCTTTCATCCGCTACAAGGTATTGTGCAAGCTTTACCCCGGAATAAAGTGGGGAGAGGTGATCCAACAGGTAGGCGATCTCATTTGCAGTTATCCTGCGATTCATCATGGGCAGCTGGTTCTTTGCAGATTGATTGAATTAGTATTAATTTTCCGGTCATGTTTACCACCTTTTTAAAAATCACCTCTTTCTATAAGGATTTTCTGAACGACTACTACCAGTCAAATCCCCACATCACCGGAAAGAGCTATGATGAACAATATAAGCATTTAATGGCTGAAGGGTATGGTTACGCCGATTACTTTCCCCGCTATTTTGAAAAAAATTACGCCATAAAAGCATCTGAGGTTATTCATAATGCAGTGCACCTCCAGAAGGCGTGGGCCAGTGAAAACAAGAGCCGTCTTACCGGCGATGAACTTCTTCTGGAGCAGATCAAATCCATACAACCCGAAGTGCTTTTTATCCAGGACAGCATCAACTTTGATGCCGGATTCCTCGAGCGGATCAGGGAAAATGTAAAATCAGTACAGTTGTTGATCGGACATTGCTGTGCTCCCTATACTTCAGGAAACCTGGAATCTTTCAGAAGATATGATGTGATGCTGACATGCTCAGAGAAGTTTCTCAAGGAGCTTGGGTTGCACCAGGTCAATTGCTACCTGTTTCCCCATGCATTGGAGAGATCCCTGGTTTCAGAGATCTCTTCGGGAACCCCTTCTGAGAACGATATTGTTTTTATTGGATCACTGTTTTATCGCAATGAGTTTCACCGGACGCGAATTGCCTATGTTGAGGAGATTCTGAAAAGCGGCCTGCCTTTTCAGATGTTCGGGATCATTGAAGAGGATCCATGGCATCGGTTGAAACTAAAGCAGGCATCCTATCTGTATGTCAGTTTAGCCCAGAAGATGGGCATGAAAGGATTTCAAAAGAGCCGGAATCTGCGAAAGATCGCTCAGCTCAAGGAGATGCCGGGTAGAGAGCGTTACCCATCTTTGATCAGGGAGAATCTAAGGCGTGATATGCTGTTTGGGAAACAGATGCTCGATGAAATTTCCAGACATGCCATTGGATTTAACCTGCATGGAGAGGTTGCGGGTGACTATGCGGCAAATATCCGCATGTTTGAGGTGGCCGGTGCCGGTACACTTCTGGTTACTGATCATAAGAAGAACATTGGGGAGTTGTATGAACCAGATGCAGAGATCCTCACCTACAACAGCCCTGAAGAGTGTATTGAAAAACTGAACTGGGCGGTTGACCATCCTGTTGAAGCTGCACAAATTGCCGCCGCAGGTCAGAAAAGGACCCTGCGTGATCACTCCGTGGAAAAAAGGGTAGATTTACTGCACGATATTATAAAAAGGGAGTTCTCCAAAAGGCAATAGATGGGGATTATTGAAAAACAGACCCTCAAAGGCAGCTTCTTCTCATACCTGGGAGTTGCCATGGGATTTATTACGGTTGGATTGCTATGGCCCAGGTTTCTGGAGCCGGAAGAGATTGGTCTGATCAATTTCCTGATAGCTGTTTCAACTATTCTGGCACATGTCGGTAGCCTGGGGATCAACAGTGTTAGCATCAGGTTGTTTCCATATTTTCGTGATAATGAGAACCGTCATAACGGGTTTCTCTCTATGGCCCTGCTGTTTGTTTCGGCTGGAGTGATCATCATCCTGATCTATTATCTTCTTTTTAGAGACAAGATCATTACAAATAATATTGAGAAGTCAAACCTCATTGCCAATTATGCATATCTCATAGTCCCGTTTACGATTGCCACACTGTTGTTTAACCTGTTCGACAGCCTTCATAAAGTAATCTATAATGCTGTCATTGGCGTATTTGTTAAGGATTTTATTTTCCGGTTACTGAATCTTGTACTGATTTCACTCTATGCCTGGTTTACCTTCCGGTTTCACCTATTCCTGAATCTCTATTTCATTCTCTTTTCAGTCCCTGCCCTGGTCTTAATCATTTTACTGTACCGAACGCACCAGTTTAACCTGTCGTTGAAGATTCCTGTTGTTACCAGGAGCCTGAGGAGATCGATCGTTGATGTGAGCCTGTTCGGGCTGATGGGAGGGATGGGTACCCTTGCCATTTCGAACATTGATAAGATCATGATCAACCGTTTAATTGATCTGGAGGCTACCGGTATCTATTCAATTGCTTTCCTTTTCGGGACCATCATTACGCTGCCCTCCAGGCCTCTTGGGAAAATTGCTACTACCATTATCGCCGAAGCATGGAAGAGAAGTGACACTGACACGATAAAAACCATCTATTTAAAAAGTTGTCTGAATCAATTCATCTTTAGTGGCCTGATCTTCTTGCTGGTGTGGTTAAATATCGATCTTGTTTTCAAGGTGATTCCGACCGAGTATGCTGTTGGCAAGTATGTGATCCTGTTTATGTCACTGGCTGGTGTTGTGGAGATGGCAACCGGACTGAACGGAATGATCATATCCACTTCAAAATACTACAGGTACCAGTCGGTATTCATCTTATTCCTGCTGATCCTGGTGGTGCTGACCAACTGGTTCTTTATCCCCAGGTTCGGGATCACCGGTGCAGCCATGGCCTCCTTGCTCTCCACCATCGTATACAACATGGTAAGGGCCGGCTTCCTATACCTGAAATTCCAGATGCAGCCATTCAACTACCGGTTTCTGGTAGTTCTTGCATCTCTGTTGGCAGCGCTTTTTGCGGGTTACCTGCTGCAGGGAATTGAGAACTGGCTCACCAGGACAATCCTCATATGCTTATCTATAGTGGGATTGTATTTAATTCCACTTTACTTTTTCAGAATTTCTGTGGATATCAATAACTCGATATCAACATATTACAGATCACTGTTTTCGAAGCTGAAAAACAGATAGTTGCATTCTGCTACCTGAACCTCTTTTTCAGGCGGTTGTATGCTCGAAAAGCCGGAAGCATCAATTTTTTCCCTTTTCCTTTTGAAAATTCCCAGGAATACCGGCAATTGATACACTTTGGATTGTCACAGAGGAAATAGCCCGGATTTACGCGCAGGGTCTCCAGTTCAATATCCAGTGTTTTCTTCATATCTGAGAGGGTAGTTTCGGCATTGCCCACAAGCCCCTCGTTTATAAATGCATTGTTCTTCTTGTACAGAGGAACGAAATTACTGAATCCTTTTTCACATCCACCGGCCCAATTCCTGACAAACAAATGGGTTTCTCCCTGATCATTCTTATAATGAATTCCCTCATTAGGATAGTCCTGTACCAGTTGAAGCATCCCGATCGCCACGTGTGTTGTGCCCACCCCGACCACTTTTCCATCTGCTCCGATCTTCAGGTTTTTACCACCTGTTTCAGCCAGGACCTTCAATACATTGTACGCATAGCTGTCAGGTGTGTGATTGTCCATTAACTCTTTTGCTCTTGCGCCAATGGCTGAGAATCTGTGAATGGGGTGTGTGCTTCTTATTGCACCTGGAAATTTGATCATGGCATTGGCGATGGCACCTGCATAGGAGGAGGTATCCGGTTCACTGAGGATGGTCTGTTTCTTCAGTTTGGAAAGGTGGTGTGAATTGACAAATGACTCTCCAACAATGGTACCTTCTTCCCCTACCACATCCAGGATGGCCTGAATCACAGCATCAGGTCCACCTTCTACGAAGCCAATGGACTTGAGAGAGATCTTCAGGTTAAGAGAATCTCCTTTCTTGACTCCTAGTTTTTTCAGGTCAGCTACTAATCTATCCTTGCTTATCTTTTCAGCCATTGTATTAAATCATATCTTCGTGAAACTATTTTGTAAAATTACCTATCTTTCTTGAACTAAGAAATCAATCCGGCAGAATGGAACCAGTAAGAATGGGCAATTTTTTTGATGCTTTTCAAAAAGGCCAGGTGATCGACCATCAGTTATCCAAGACTATTACGGAGAGTGATAACAATCTGTTCAGTCTTTTAACCATGAACCATCATCCGCTTCACATCAATCATCAGTATGCGGAAAATGCACAGCATGGAAAAGTACTTGTGGTGGGTACGCTGATATTCAGCCTGGTGGTAGGAATTACTGTTCCGGATATCAGTGGAAAGGCAATCGCCAACCTGGAGTATGAAAGTGTTGTTCATTTGAATCCGGTTCATCTGGGCGATACCATTTATGCCAGGACAGAAATACTGGACACCATTCCCTCTGTATCAAAGAAGGACCGTGGTATTGTCTATGTGGAGACCGTGGCATATAACCAGGATCGGGTGGACGTTCTGAAATTTCGACGAAAAGTTCTGATAAAAAGAGAAAAATCATGAAGGAGTATTTGTCACGCAGTCTGCTTTTTGTTCCCGGTCATAACGAAAGACTGCTGGAAAGTGCATCGAGGTCAGAAGCAGATGTACTGCTGC
>JBDLIQ010000110.1:0-13399 GCA_039714775.1 Bacteroidota bacterium | reverse complement strand
TTACAGACTTCCCGGAACAGGGGGTATAATATGCTCTCAGCAACACATGACCTCGCAGGGCCGGTGTCGGAGTACTATTTGATCAGGTCCACACTGCGCTTCACAAAGGCAGCCAGCTCCTCGCCCTTCAGCTGGTTGTTGGCCAGCAGGGCCAGGTCGATCAGCTGTTTGACTAGCTTCTGGCTCTTTCCGTGCTTCTTCAGCATCTCCACGCGCTTGTTCTCAAGTTCACCCAGCTTCTTGTTCACATCCTCCATCTGGTCCTTCTCGCTCTGTGGGATCTCCTCCTCCTTCTTGCCCTCTTTGGCCTTCTCGAGCAGTTGCTGCTCCTCAGAGAGTCCACTCTTCTCGGTGCGAAGCTCTTCCAGCTTTTTGCCAAGTTTCTTCTCGGTTCCCTCGGCAATCTTTGTAACCAGCCTGTGGTTGGCATTGACCACCAGGTTGTAGGAATCAGGCAGGTTACCGTACATGGAGGCCTGTCCGCTCAACTGCTCCATGTCCTTCATGCGCCTCATGAATTCACTCTGGGTGATCATTACAGGGCGCTCCTCCTCGCTCAAAGACTCATAGCTTACAAAATAGCTCATCTCCTGTCCGGGAAGGTGGGCCTGGAATACCGGGGTCAGATCGGCCTGCTGTTCCGAAGTCAGGCTGGACTCCCTGGCTTCATCCTTGTCGATCAATTTGTCAATAATATCGGAATCCACCCTGGCAAATCTGGACTCCTTCAACTTGGGCTCCAGGTGGTTTACGAAGTGTGTGTCGAGCTGTCCGTCCATCAGCAGCACATCATATCCTTTGGCCTTAGCTGCTTCAATGTAGCTGTACTGCTCAGCCCTGTCGGTGGCATAGAGGTAGATCAGTGACTTGTTCTTATCAGTCTGCTTCTCTTTGATCAGCTCTTCATACTCCTTCAGGGTAAAGTACTTTCCATCTATATTCTTCACCAGTGCAAACTTCTCGGCACGTTCGTGAAATTTCTCATCCGACATCATGCCATACACGATAAAGAGCTTCAGGTCGTCCCACTTCTCTTCGAACTGTTTCCGGTCGTTCTTGAAAATATCCTCCAGGCGGTCGGCCACCTTTTTGGTGATGTGCGATGATATCTTCTTTACATTGGAGTCGCTCTGCAGGTAACTCCTTGAAACATTCAACGGGATATCGGGCGAGTCGAGCACACCATGTAACAGGGTCAGGAATTCAGGTACGATCCCCTCTACAGAATCGGTAACAAACACCTGGTTGCTGTAGAGCTGAATCTTGTTTTTCTGAATCTCGATGTTATTCTTGATGCGCGGGAAATAGAGAATCCCGGTCAGGGTGAACGGATAGTCCACATTCAGGTGAATGTTGAACAGGGGGTCATCTCCTACGGGGTATAGTTTCCGGTAGAATGAGGCATAATCCTCATCCTTGGCCTCAGCAGGCGGCTGTGTCCACAAAGGCTTAGTATCGTTAATGATGTTGTCCTTGTCGGTCTCCACCTCTTTCTCTTCTTTCCACTCCTTCTCTTTACCAAAAGCGATCTCAACGGGAAGGAACTTACAATACTTTTCAAGCAACTCACTGATCTTGCTCTCTTCAAGAAAATCCTTGCTATCAGAATCCAGGTGAAGGATAATGTCTGTACCCCTTCTCTCCTTCTCTATTTCATCCAGGGAGTACTCGGGGCTGCCATCACAGCTCCATGCCATCGCTTTGGCATCCTCCTGCCATGACCATGTTTTTATTTCAACTTTGTCAGACACCATGAATGAGGAGTAAAATCCAAGGCCAAAATGACCGATAATACCATTGCTGTCATTCTTGTATTTCTCAAGGAAATCCTCCGCACTGGAGAAGGCAATCTGGTTGATATACTTCTCTATCTCCTCTGCGTTCATCCCCAAACCGGCATCAGAAACCGTGAGGGTCTTCTTCTTTTTATCCAGGTTGACCCGGATGGTCAGATCACCCAGCTCTCCTTTGTATTCGCCCACTGAAGCAAGGGTTTTAAGCTTCTGTGTAGCATCCACGGCATTACTTACAAGCTCCCGCAGGAATATCTCATGATCCGAATAGAGGAATTTCTTAATAATGGGGAAAATGTTCTCCGTGGTAACATTGATCTTACCTTTCTGCATCGTTCAACTGTTTAAGTGTTTTACATCTGTCCCGGAATAGACAAATAGTATACCAATTGGGAGAATCTGACAATACGTCAGTGTGGCATCCTTGCATCGATGTCCTCCCGGAGGGTCCAGGAACCATCTTCGAATTTGAGTCCCTCGAAGGAGCCATCGGGACCATAGAACTCAAAATTGCTTTTGTAGATGGGGTGCAGGGGAACCAGGTGGTCGTAAACAATCATCTCCATGTTGGGGTCATACCGGACCGAAATGGCCACCTCATCGGAATACTCGAGGACCACGCGATCGACCCGGTCCCTCCCGTTATAAAACATCTGTTTAACAAATTGAGGTTTGTTGCGATGAATCGTCACCACCTCCACTATCTTCATATTGGATCTGGAGTCGTTAAAATCCATTCCCAGCAAGGTATAATAGGTTTTCCGCTTCACACTTGTGGTGACAATTCCGTAACAGAGCTTCCCGTACCAATCTTCGGCTGACTGCTCAAGCAGGTAGAGGCCGCGCTGGGGTTTTAAGTTATCCATCAGCGGGAACACTGATACATTTTCCCTTTTCTGTGCCAACTGGATGTACCCGAAATAGCGGTAAGTATCGGGGGTATCCATCACATGCCATGTGAAGATCCTGATCTGCCCATCCTCCGAGGTCTTCACCCCGATCCGGTCCAGTCTGCTCCAGGAATACTCCATGGCTCCAGGCATCTCCAGTGCACCGGGCATGATCGAAAGGATCTCCTCGATCACAGGTTCTGCTGCCGTAAGACTGTCTGAATAGAGCGCATTAAACAGCGTGTGCAGACGGCTTTCAACTTTCACTAGCTCAAGATATTGAGGCTCCTGAGCCCACAGCCGGAATCCTGCCAGCAGTACTATATATATGATGATTTTCCGGATCATTTATGATCATGTAAGGTTCACTATATGAACGAAGATTTGTCAGGTTTCTTATCCGGATAGTTCATCAAGTGTGGAGAGAATCCGGGTAACCGAGTCATCCACCTCATCGGGACTGATAATCAGTGGCGGAGCGATCCTGAAAGCGCTGGAAGAGAAGAGAAACCGGTCGATCACCAATCCTTGTTCAAAAGCCAGGGTGATAAATTCCCCCACATCGATCCCATCGGCCAGCACAGCGGCCAGGAACAGGCCCTTTCCCCTGATCCCTTTTATGGCGGGATGCACCAATTTTTCCCTGTAGCGCTGCTCCATTTGAATGGCATGCTCCATCAGGCCCTCTTTCTCAACCACCTCCTGTGCCGCCAGACCAGCCGCACAACTCACCGGATGTCCTCCGAAAGTTGTGATATGCCCAAGGGGCGGATCAAAGGTGAACTTGCTCATAATCTCCTTCGGCGCGATGAAAGCACCCAGCGGCATACCACCACCAAAGCTCTTGGC
Source organism: Bacteroidota bacterium (assembly GCA_039714775.1). GTDB lineage: Bacteria > Bacteroidota > Bacteroidia > Bacteroidales. The sequence goes on along the minus strand of JBDLIQ010000110.1, from coordinate 9,867 downwards.
CAGGCAAAGGATATCCGGCACCACTCCATAATGTTCGAATGCAAAGAGCTTTCCTGTCCGGCCCATCCCGGTCTGTATCTCATCCAGGATCAACAGTGCCCCGGCCTTATCACACCGCTCCCTTACCTTTAACAAAAAGCCGGCTTCCGGCTCGATGATCCCTGCTTCTGCCATAACAGGCTCCACTACCACGGCAGCAACTGCATTATCAATCAGGTCAAGATCCTCCTCCACATTAAACCGGAGATGCTTGATCCCCGGCAGCAGGGGCAGTGAACCGGATCGTGCCTTTGCATCACCCAGGATGCTCAGCGCTCCATGTGTGCCTCCGTGATATGCTTTTTCAAATGCCCGGAATTCACCCCGGCCTGTGACTCTCTTTGCAAGCTTCATGGCCCCGTCAATTGCCTCACTTCCGGAATTCACAAAGAATACGTTATCAAGGGAAGAGGGCATCCTTTCGGTCAGCCATGTAGCATAACTCACCTGGGGTGACTGTACGAACTCACCGTACACCATGGTATGCATGTACCTCTCTGCCTGTTCACTGACAGCCTTTACAACAGCCGGATGTCCATGTCCAAGGGCCGATACGGAGACTCCCGAAACCAGGTCAATATAGGCTTTCCCGGAAGGATCATAAAAGAAGATTCCCTCGGCCCGCTCGATCTCGAATGTAAGGGATGAATCGGAAGTCTGCGCAACATGCCGCAGGAACAACTGCCGGTTCGAAACCATGGGTTACTTGATAATCAGATTGATATCTTTCATCAGCTTCTCTTTGTACGATTTGCCGATGGGTATGGATTTGGTTCCATCCTCAACCTTAATGATTACGGAGTTGTCCTCAATCACATTGATGCAGCTGGTATTCACGATGTATGACCTGTGTACCCGGGTAAACTTCGCTCCGGGCAACTTCTGCTCTATGGCCTTCATGGTGAAGTGTATGGTGTACTTATCCGAAAAGGTATTGAAGATCACATAGTTTTCTAGTGCTTCAACCCATAGAATGTCATCATACTTCAACTTAACCAGGGTGGCGTTCTTCTTGATAAAGATCTCATCCTTGCCCAGCTGTTCGGCATTAATCTGCTCGTAACGCTTAAACGCTTTGGTCACTGCCCTGAAAAACCGTCCATAATCTACCGGTTTTAAAAGGTAATCGGTTACGTCGTATTCATATGAATCAACTGCGTATTTCCCCTTTGAAGAGACAATGATCACCTGGGGCGGATTCTTCAGGGTATTGAGCAGCTCTATTCCGGTCATTTCAGGCATCTCAATATCCAGGAAGATCAGATGAATCTCATCATGTTTCTTCAAAATATTGATCCCCTCTACCGGATCCCCACTGGATGATATGAGCTCCAATCCGTCGGTCTTCTGTATAAACTCCTCGATAATCCGCCTGGAAAGGGTATCATCATCAATGATCATGCAATTCATGCCCACTAGTATTTAGTCAATCAGTTACGGTTACTTATCCGTAAAAAGTACCTGTTAATCAAAGGTAATCAATAATCTCATTCAACAAACAAACCTGCGTTAAAAAGTGAAGTCACCCTTTTCCCGGAATCTGTTCTCGATTTGCCTGGACATTTTAATGCTGCCCCGAAGCCAATTCAGTAAAAGAGTCTCTTTCTCTTCATCCCCAAGCCTCCACTGAATGGAGGAGTCATTCAATCTTTGCCTAAGCCTGTTCAGAATCACCGCAGCAGCTACTGAAATATTGAAGCTTTCGGTGAAACCCACCATGGGGATCTGGATAAATTCATCGGCAAGCCCCAGGGCCTGATCCGTCAGACCATTCAATTCGGTTCCGAATAAAAGTACAGCTTTCCCCTTTTCAAGATCGAAGGACTCCGGGGTTGTCCCCTCCTTATGGGGTGAGGTAGCAACGATCCGGTAGCCCTTCTGCCTCAACTCCTCAATGGCTACTGTGATGTGGCCGGAATAGTGTAGCGAAAGCCACTTATCAGACCCCAGTGCAACATCCTGGTTGATCTCATATTCATTGCGCTGCTCAACAATATGTACATCCTGAATGCCAGTGCAGTCACAGGTTCGCAATACAGCACTTGCATTCTGGGACTGGTAGATATCCTCCAGCAACAGGGTGATGTACCGGGTGCGTTCGGACAGCACCCTCTGAAAAAGCTCCATCCTGCTTTCAGAGACAAACTCCGAAAAATGGTTGATCAGTTCCCTGGTGTATCGATCCATCGGTCAAACTATTCCAAAAAAAAAGGGGGCAATGCCCCCCTTATAACATTCAGTTCAAAAGTCTTTACTTAACTGCGTCTCCTAACTCACTTCCTGCTTTGAACTTCACAACCTTCTTGGCAGCAATTTTAATCTCTGCTCCGGTTTGTGGATTCCTTCCGGTCCTGGCTCCTCTTTCTGTAACTGAGAATGAACCGAAACCAACCAGGGCAACACGGTCACCTTTTTTCAATGCGCCAGTTGTAACGGCGATAAAAGCGTCAAGCGCTCTTTTGGCATCTGCTTTAGTCAGATCGGCATCAGCAGCAATAGCATCAATTAATTGTGCTTTGTTCATAATAATGATGAATTTAAGGGTTAGTAAATATTTTTAATTCCAGTCAAATTCTATACAAATATATATTTTTCTCTCAGCCGTCCAAGAAACCCCCAAGAAAAAGCGCTGAAATGTTGATAAATACAGGGGTTTTGTAGATAACCACCTTCTGAGTTACCTCCAAACGGGCAAAAAACAGACCCTTCTCCTGCTCTTTTCAAATTTTCGACCATATCCCCTGAATAGTCCGTCACCATTAGCCTCCACGATTTCCACCTCCATTTCCATTTCCAGGTTCCAAAATTTTACTACTTTTGCGGCCGGAGGAATGGCAGAGTGGTCGAATGCGGCGGTCTTGAAAACCGTTGTACCGCAAGGTACCGGGGGTTCGAATCCCTCTTCCTCCGCACAAATACTCAAAACCTGTATGCGCAGCATGCAGGTTTTTTATTTGGGACAAACCGAACCAAGCTTGTTTGAGTGAGGTTTGGAGCAAATAAAAAGACAATGCGAGTGAAGCGAGTATTGGTTTTGAGTGTTTGTGTTGGTTCCCTCCATGGGATCACGATCCGCCGCAGGCGGAGAGTAATCCCCCCTTGAAACCAACAACATATCTTTGGATTTTAGCCACTTTTTAATGGTTTTATCCTTGGATTTCAGCCATCTTTATGCAATCCGGCGAAACAGCCGATATTATCGAATGTCCTCCCAAACGCTTCAGTCGCTTTACCGTTTTTTTGATCGGTGTTCTAAATCCTGAACAAGTGCATCATTCTTAATTGTGGCCGACTCCAGCTTCCTTTCCACATTTATGGATTGATCGCTGATCATTTGAAGCTCTTCCTGAAACTGATTTAACACACGGGTTTTTCTTGCCGCTGGGGTATCTTCACTTAATAATGTAGCTCTCGATTCAGATATCTGAGCATTTAAATGTTCAACCTGTTGCTTCAACATACTATTTTCCTCTGTGAGTATATTGATTACTTCAGATACCTCCTTCGCATCGGAAGATAATTTGGTTAGAGAGATCCTGAATTCCCCATATTCAATGGTCAGGTTCCCCACCACTGGCAATGCAATACAAACAAATGCAATAACAAGCCAGGTAGCAGAGCTTTTATCTATCTCATCCTCTTTGAAAATAATCCTGTAGAGTAAAACCAAAAGCAGCAGAATACCGATGACCACCAGGCCATAAAATACAATTGTAAGATGTTTTGGATCCATTTTATCAGAATTTACAGTTCAGTTTTCTCAGCTTATCACTTGATTTTCGACCATTTCATCACCAGCTTGAACGCCGGGCACTGTTTTCACCATACCATCGAATTCATTCATGATCCTCGTTAGTCTGGATTTGAATTTTATATGGTTACTCACAACACTTTCCCGGATAATCTTCAACTGGTTAGAATGAGATTCCTGCCTCCATTCCTTACTAAACATAGTAACCAGTGATTTTACAGTATCTAATAAGAAATGATTGCTTTGGGAAACACATTTTATAACTTCATTCTCAATGTTGTCTATCTCAGATGTCTTTTGATGGTATTTGTTATAGACAGATATGTAATACCTTGCCCATCGTGCCATATTCAGTAGTCCATCATGATGACTAATCCATTCACTATAACAATCTGTTAGAAAAGAGTACAGCTTGTTCAGGGATGGATCTAAAAAATCATAATTCTCAAATCCCACCCCCCCCGTAAGCCTTCCCTCTTTTTTTAGTTGAAATTCCACCTTTGTTTCAGCATATGGCAGCATTTTGCAGAAGGTTATCGGAGAAGAACCATCGCCGCAGATTTCCATTAAGAATTCAAGGTTCTCTGAAATGGAACGAAATGTGGATGTGGGATGAAAAAGCATAAACCCAAAATCATATTTAATATCGAGCTCTTTAAGGATTCTGATTGCATTGATAGTCGTTTCTACGTTCATACGCTTATTCATAAAACGTAGTCCGTCATCTGTTCCACTTTCAATACCAAGATAGACCAGGAATAATCCTGAGTCTCGCATCAGTCTAAAAAGGTCCTTTTCTATTTCATCTGGTCGGCAATTAATCTTCCACATAATTTTACAGTCCAGTTCCTTTTTGGTTAGCAATTCGCAAAACGTGGTGACCCACTCGTTTCCCTTTTTTGAAGCAACAGGAAAATCATCATCCTGAAACATGAATACTGATCCACCTAATTTCTGGTGGATCAATTCCATTTCACGGACTACCATTTCCGGACGTCTTAAGCGTTTTATTGCGCCTGGAGGTTTAGAATAGAACTCCCTGATACTACAAAATGAACAGTTATAATAACAACCCCGGCCAGCAACTAAAGTGGCATACTTTTTCCCAAATGCATACTCTTTAAGAGGCTGTCGGACAGGAGGTGGAAACAAATCTAAATCCCTTTCAAGTGGACGCAATTCATTGGTAATGACAGAGCTGCCGCTTTTACAAGCAATACCTCTGATCTCTTTCCACCTGTTATCGGACCTTATGGATTGAACTAGTTCCAGAAATGTATTTTCACCTTCAAATAATACTACCGAATCAAGCTCTGGAATAATATCCAGGAGCTCTTTATACCGAAGACTTGGGTAGTGTCCTCCTGCACTAAAATGACTATTCACTTCATTTATTCGCAGGTAGTTTACCAGGTTCCTGAAGTCATAGATGTGATACTGGAATATGATTGAAAAACCAACAACTAACGGATTATAAAACCTGATATGTTCAAGTATACCTTTATTGCCCAATCGAAAATCAATGATTTTGACATCAATCTTGTTTTTCAATAAAAGTGAAGCTATATAGCCTACTCCAAGATTGTCCTGCTCCAGAAAAGCAATTAAGATGATTGGATTTCTCTGCACAATACATCCTTATTTAATAGCGGACAGATCTAAGGATTAAACTTGCTATTTATACTAAGCAATAAGGCATTCTACATTATGATTATCTGCCTTACCTCATTGCTTTAACAACTTCATTATACATTTTTGATTCTAGCTCCTTGATCTGACCTTCAATCTTTGCGAGCTCTGCAAAATGACGAACCTTAATTCTGTATATATCCAGAATAAGATCATCAGGTAACCTAGAGATTATCCATGGAGGAGGATCCATGACCCACTCCTTACGCAGTAAAACATTTGATGACACCAGTGCCTTTTCCGATTCAGGTAAATTCATTCCATCTGGACTCATAATTGCTCCTTTCTTTATAGTTATAGACCTGTCCGCTAATTATTAGTATGCATAAAAAATTACAACCGATTCAGCAGTAATTCAATTTATGGATGACTTATGTAGTTTACGGTCAGGTTTCACAAATAAACGGGCAGAAAAAGTGAAAAGAACGATTATCAGGGAAGTCCGCAAATAGACGAAGACCCTCGAAAAGGACTGCTAATAATTTGATATTCAGTATGTAATTTAGTAAATTTCACTAAACAAAAAGGTTAACACCATGACTGGAAGTAAGGTTAATATTTGGAAACAGGATCCCAGTGTTGAAAGCATTGGAATCCGGTCCTGTTACATATCAACCGAGGTCAAAAATGGGCCCGGGGACAATGATATTGTGATCCAGGGCATGCCGCATGTAGTTAGTAACACAGACAACGATTTTATTTTCTATCCGGAAGAAAATCCATTGGAGTTTGATGCAATTCATACTTTTACGATTGTTCGACAGGTGCTGACCATGTTCCGGCGAGCTCTGAATCGCAACAAAATTACACAGAACTTTAATTGGTATTGGGGATCTGAACCAATTTATGTTTACCCACGAGCTGGAATAGAGGCAAATGCATTTTACAGCAGAACAGACAAAGCCCTTCGATTTTACTATTTCCATCCTTCCGGGAATGAACTCAATCCACTAATATACACTTGCCGATCTTTTGACATAGTAGCTCATGAAGTTGGTCATGCAGTGTTAGATTCGCTAAAACCAGATTTCTTAAGTAACAGTTGGCATCCACAAACTGGTGGACTTCACGAATCCTTTGGTGATTTATCAGCTATTTTCACAATGCTTGCACAAATGGATGTATGTGAGGCAATAATTGTTGAATCAAAAGCAGATCTTCACTCGAAGACTTTTTTCCCAGTTCTTGCAGAACAATTTGGCGAAGGCTTGGGACGTGATATGGGATTAAGAAACGCAGATAATGATCTTAAACTTAGTGATGTTTCTACCCAGGTTCATGATATATCCAGGGTTTTCACAGGGGCGATTTATGATATATTGGCTGATTTCTTTGAAAAATACCAGGATCCCACATTGTTTGATCAGGCGGAATCACTCTTCAGGGTTGGAAAATATTTAAACTCCCTGTTGCTTGTCTCCATCTTGCAGGGGCCTGATGCTAATGCGACATATGCTGATATTGCAAATAAAATGATAGCGCTTGAGACAGATAACCAGAGAAAGGAGATCATTAGGGGTCAATTCAAAAGAAGGGAGATCATTGATGCTCCTGTAGGCTTGGCAGGAATAGAGCCGCAAATACTCTCCTGGGATAACTGTTGCGGAACCTTGCGACTCAAAGACCACCTGGATACTTTCGAAAAAAATGTAACTGCTGCACAAAAAGCGAAATGATACTTCCGCACATTTCTCCAGTTAATGGTAGCCCGAGCTTTGAGAGAAGATCCATCACTACTGCTTAAGAACTTTAATAATGTATAATATGAACCCCATATTTTCAAAATATTAAAGATTGATAATTCGTCTAACTGAATCAGAAAAACTAAGTCATGGAAATCAAGATTGCAACATTCAACGTTGAAAACCTATTTGCCAGATATAGGTTTAGAGACAACTTTGATCCTGCTAGTAGTACAGGATTTGGTATCAACAATCAAGCTTTTAGTCTTTATGACGATGACTCAAAGAAAATCACAGGGAAGGTTATCAGGGAGGTTCATCCGGACATTCTTTGCTTACAGGAAGTAGAGAACCTGGAGGTACTTGAAAGGTTTAATACTACCTATTTGGGAGGATTGGGTTACAAGTACAGGATGGTAATTGACAGTCACGATCCAAGACATATCGATGTTGCGGTATTAAGTACATTCCCGATAAAATCGGTTATGACCTATCGGCATGACAGAAATAATGCCAACACTGCATGGTTGTTTTCTCGTGATTGCCTTGAAGTAGCCTTTGATTGTAACGGACACGAACTAATTGTCTATAACAACCATTTCAAATCGATGATCAGAACAAGGGCAGAAACCAGAGATCGCAGGAGAGAACAAGTAGACCGTGTTGCTGATATCATAACTGATAAATGGGGGCCGAATTATGATAAGAACATTGTTGTACTGGGGGACTTCAATGATTATACAGGAGCAGAGACAGCATTGACAAACCTGGTATCACATGAAGGATTAGTTGACGTTATTCATGAATCAACTATACCTGCAAATGAGAAGTATACTCATTATTGGGCAGGAGGAAATCAATACAGTCAAATCGATTTTATTCTGTTGGGAAAGGAATTATATGAATTAAATAAGGAGACGGATCCTGAAATATTCCGAAATGGTTTACCCTATCGGGCAGATAGGTATAATGGCCCAAGAATTGTCGACGTAGGAGATAACCGCCCAAAAGCTTCTGATCATTGCCTTGTTTCAATGAAGATGAGGCTTTTGTAATCAGTGTGCTTGATGAAGTGCTTGAACGGTTAACAATGCATGATGAACGGATGAATTAACATTAAACTTAGAGCCTATAAGGTCCGCATCAGCTCTCTGATCCTTTTCTGAAAATCCTGCTTCCTTCGTTTGGCCAATTGGATCTTTACATCATTTACCAGAGTGATGGGAGTTTCGTGGTTGTTGTGGTAGTGGGTGATGTGGTTGAGGTTGATCAGGTAGGATTTGTGGGTGCGGAAGAAATCTTTGCAAGGCAGGCAATTTTCGATCTCTTTCAGGACACGGGTGAGCATGTATTCCTTGCCACCGATAGTAATTATCCTGGTATACCTTCCCTGTGCAATACAATATAGGATCTCCTCCATTTTGAGAAACTCGATCCCCCGGGAGGTCTTAATCGCTATTTTAGATGAATCCATACACTTTCAATTTGATCATGTCAAACTGATGTATGCAATAAATCAGCAATGTGTTCAAATTAGTTACTTAGAGAAGGGTAGAGGATCTGTACCAGAAGAATGTGGCGCATCCGTACAGGTTGAGCTTCCAGGCTATGGCTTTTTCTTGGGTCCTTTCTTCACTGGATCCCAATATGTTATTAAAATTATTAAATACGGAGATCAAATCCAAATTTCATGGCTGAAATAAATCAGCGGAGATTGACCCTGCCTGGCGTCGCTCTCTGAAGCTTCCCGGTTCTCATCAGCCCAGTCTCTTCATCATCGTCATATTTACATTATCTGACCCAACCCTTTCCACCATTTCTGCGTCTTACTATTGTACCATAGAAAACCACACCCCATGAACCGTCCATTGAAATATTTTCATTTTTTTCATGGTTATGAAAATATTTGTCTGGTAAGTTACATTGGGCCAATGAGATAAATTGATAATTACCAATGAAAACCTATTTTGTACCCGCCATAGCGATTCTGATCACGGCTCTCTTTATGCAATCCTGTGAATCAGCCGATCCCATCCAAACCGAAGCAAAGACGATCTGCCTGAAGTATAAGTCAGCCGAGATCATCGAAGCCGACCAGGCCTTTGGCTTTGAGCTGTTCCAACAGGTCTTTCTTAACAGTGAAGAGGAGAACCTGATGATCTCCCCCTTAAGTGTCTCCTATGCACTGGGGATGACCTACAATGGTGCCACCGGCACCACCCTCGATGCTTTTAACGATGTGCTCCATTTCGGGGAGCTTACCTCACAGGAGGTCAATGAGAGCTACAAAGACCTGATGGAGCAGATGCTGGATCTGGATCGGAAGGTGGACCTTTCCATCGCAAACAGCATCTGGTACCGGCTGGGCTTCGATGTAGTGGATGAGTTCATCAATACCAACAAAACCTATTTCGATGCGGAGGTAAAGGAGGCCGATTTTGGCGATCCCGCAACCCTTGAGGCGATCAACAGCTGGATCGAGCAAAAGACCAACGACAAGATCCAGGATATGCTTGACTATATCCCCAGAGATGCTGTGATGTACCTGATCAATGCCATCTATTTCAATGCACCCTGGAAATATGAGTTTGAAAAGGAGAAAACCTACCAGGGCGATTTCAACATGGCAGACGGAACAAAACACCAGGCCGATTTTATGCAGGTTTCCGGAGACTTCCAATACACCTCCAACGAAGATTTCACCGC
>JBDLIQ010000109.1:0-13403 GCA_039714775.1 Bacteroidota bacterium | reverse complement strand
AATAAAATAATTACCTTGAAATCAGCTTTCTAGTAGTTAAGATCAAAAAAATCTATAACTGGATGAACAATACGATATGAAATCTGTATTGATTATTAAAACTTAAGGCATGAAGAGAGGTGTACTTACAGCATGGGTCGTTGCAGCGATCCTTCTTTCCGGCGGATTGACCGTTTTTGCACAGCCCGACTCGGCCGTTTTTATCAATGACGATTACATCACCGGAGCGGTGGAATCGATGGACAGGGGAATCATCGCCTTCAGCACAGATTACAGCGACGATGATTTCATGATTGAATGGGAGAAGATCAAAGAGCTCTATACCACAACCACTTTCATTGTGGCGCTGAGCAACGGGGATGAACACATCGCCACTCTAAGGACCACCACACCGGGAAGGATTCAGGTGATCCCGGAGGATGGAGACCCCTTTGAAGTAAGCATCGATGAGGTGGTCAATCTGAATCCCCTGGGTGAAGGCTTTCTTGACCGGCTCTCTGCCAATATTGACGTTGGATACAGCAGAACTAAAGCTCAGAATATCTCTCAGTTAAATGTCCGGAGTATGATCGGGTATGAGACCGAGAGGTGGGCCACCGACATCTCATATAATACCATGCAATCGAACCAGGATGGTGTGGAGCCCACCAAGATTTCCGATGCTACATGGAACTTCAGGTACAACCTGCCGGCTAAACTGTTTGCCCTTGTAACTGTCAACCTTTTGTCAGATACCGAGCAGCTCCTCGATTTTCGTGCCAACTCCCAGGGTGGTCTCGGGGCCTATATTATCCGGTCCAACCGGGCATACTGGATGGCCAAAACAGGTATCAACCGGAACTTTGAACGCTATACTGATCCCGCCAATGACAGGGAGTCGTGGGAAGGATTTATCGGAACAGAGATGAATATATATGATCTTGGAGATCTTAGCTTTCTGACTACGGCCATTCTCTACCCGGGGATTACCGAGAGGGGACGTTGGAGGTCCGATCTCAGTTTTGATATAAAGTACGATTTTCCCATGGATTTCTATGCCACCATGGGATTCTCCCTCAACTGGGATAACATGCCTGTGGCCGGTGCTGAAGCGACCAACTATGTATTCCTGGCAGGTTTTGGCTGGGAGTGGTAACCGTTAATGATCATGACCACTCTCCTGATAAACGTAAATCAGCAGCAGACCCACCACAGCAACATGTTTCCACTGCTGTTTATTATCATTGCACTGATTATTGGTGCCGCAACACGCCATTTTCTAAAGAGGAGCCCGCTGCCTTTTACAGTTTCACTGCTGATCATCGGGCTGGGACTGGGAACGGCCAACAGGCTTGGATGGTTCGGGGAGTGGGACCTTGGAATGGTCACCCTGAAGATGGACTTTCTGCACCAGTCACTGAACTGGGCCGGGCGGATCGATCCGCACCTCATCCTCTATGTATTCCTTCCAACGCTGGTATTCGAGGCAGCCTTCGGGATGGATGTCCACACCTTTAAGAAATCGCTGACCAACGCCACCCTGCTGGCTGTGCCGGGGATCATCATCGCACTGATTCTCACAGCAGCCATCATCATGGGAATGAGAGCGGGCGGACTGGGGTTCGAAGGGTGGGGATGGGCCATGGCGTTGCTGTTCGGAACGGTGGTCAGTGCAACAGACCCGGTGGCGGTGGTCGCCCTGCTCAAGGAGTTGGGGGCCAGTAAAAAACTGGGAACACTGATTGAAAGCGAGTCTCTGCTGAATGACGGAACAGCCATTGTTATTTTCAGTGTACTACTTTTATCATTCACCGGAGGTGAGGCAGAGACAGGACCCGTCATGGAGTTTTTGCGCGTGGCTGTTGGAGGTACACTGGTGGGTGTGCTCTTTGGGTGGATCGCCATCAGGTGGGTAAAGAGGGTTTTCAACGATGCCATGATCGAGATATCGGTCATCATAGCTGCTGCATACCTCACCTTTTTTGTAGCAGAACACTTCCTGCATGTTTCAGGGGTGCTGGGACTGGTGGCTCTGGGGCTTATGATGGGAGGGATCGGAAAGACCCGCATCAGTCCGGAGGTGAAACATTTTCTTCATGAATTCTGGGAGATTGCAGCGTTCATTGCCAACACACTTATCTTTTTGATTGTCGGGGTGGTCATTGCCAATGACATCACCTTTACAGGGATTGATCTGCTGAAACTTCTTATTCTCTATGTGGGGGTACATGTGGTGCGGGCCATTGTCATTGCGATGCTTTATCCAATTATGCGACGGGCGGGATATGGCCTTCCAAAAAAGGATGCCTATGTGCTCTGGTACGGAGCTCTCAGGGGTGCCATCGGGCTTGCCCTTGCACTGATCGTTGCAGGGGAAGCGGGCATTGCACAGGAGATACGGGACGACTTCCTCTTCTACACCGCGGGACTCGTCACACTGACCCTGCTGATCAATGCCACCACCATGAAATACCTGGTTAATGGACTGGGGCTGACCCGGGTTGCTCCTGTGAAGGCCCTGATGATGGCACAGGCTAAAAGCCATCTTCGCATCAATGCAGAAAAAACCATTGAAAGGCTACGGAAAGAGCGGACCATCAAGAGGGCCGATTGGGACAGGGTAATGGAACTCCTGCCCGAAAAGCCTCCCCCGGGTTCAAGTATGGAGATGCAACTGAAATCGAGGGTGGAGGAGGCCCGCAGAAGGGTCCTGGAAATTGAAAAGAGCGATTACTGGAGACAGTTCAACAGGGGAATGCTGGGTGCAGCCGCCATTCGCAGGCTGACCGATGCCATCAATGTGATCATGGACGAGGGGGGCCTTGTATCGCTCTCCGACAGGAAAGACCTGGAGCAGGAGTGGAGGACCCCCAGGATCTTTGGGATGATGCAGTCGATACCGGTTCTCGGGAGAACCGCCAGAAGCCTCTTTTTTGAGCGGCTGGCAACAAGCTATGATTCTGCGCTTGGATTTGTGAATGCCCAGGATGAGTGCCTGAGAAAGGTGAAAGCGCTGCGGTTGGATGCAGATTCTGAAGGGATCACCATTGATGAGGAGAACCTGGAGCTGATTGAGAAAGAGATCAATGAAAACAGGATTCAGGGTCATACCTTCATCAGGAACCTGCGGAACTATTATCCCGAAATTTACGGAGCCATTGCCACAAGGCAGGCCGGCAGAGCCCTGCTGAATGATGAGAAACAGGAGGTGAAACAGCTGCTCAACAAGGGTCTTATTGATTCGGGTGAAGCAGAGAAGATCGTCTCGGGTATTGAAGAGAGAATGAAGATCCTTATGGATGCTCCGCCCTCCTTTGACTTTACCGGATCTCTTGAAATGCTGAAAGAGATTCCCTGGTTAAGGGATATTGATGAGCAAGTATTTCAACGGGTTGTGGCTGCCTTCCGCAGCCGGGTCTATGCCGTCGGAGCACAGCTGGTGAGGGAGGATGCTTCGGATGACGGGATGTTTGTGATCGTGCGAGGAAAGGTAAAAATTGTTATCAACGGTTCCGTGGTGGATGTGGTGGGTACCGGCAGTGTCATCGGTGAGATGGCTGTATTAACCGGACAGTCCCGTACCGCCACCGTAGTAGCGGTTTCGCCGGTTACACTGCTCTGGATATCCACCTCCCGGTTGCAATCGATCATGAAAATGTCCCCTGAACTGGAGAACAAGCTCTGGGAATTTGCCAGCATGCGTTTTGCCATGAACCTGCTTGGGGCATCAGAGCCTTATAGTCAGTGGCACCAGAAAGAGTTTGTCCAATGGCTCCTGGCAGGAGAGCTCTGTACACCCGGTGAATGTGGAGAGATCGATCTGAAGGAGCGCATTGGCATACTTGTCACCGGCAGGGCCACAACGCCCGACGGGACCAAAACATTGGATGCCCCGGCCACCCTGGACCGGTCGGATTACCAGTTCAGCAAAGATGCGAGGGTGTTCATACGGGACAGGTAATTGGTTTTATTGTATATTGGGAGTGGTCCCATCTGAACACTACACCATGTTTGCATGAAATATGTACGCGCATTTAATCGCTATGGCCGTCTGTTTCTCATCTCCATTCTGATCATTCTTGTCACAAATGGTTATTGCCAGGAGGAGCCCGATTTCAAAGAGAGACAGGACTCAATTTTAGAGGAACTCAGGGGTGTGAAACCGTGGTATGAGTTTGGGAATGAGAAGATCACCATCATTCCTCTGGCCATACTGGCGCTGGATGCCACCTATTTTCACCAGGATGACAACAGCACCACCCAGGTGGGTGACCAGGATGCCAGGTATGAACCGGGTCAGATCCGGGCTCTAAGGTTTGGTGTACTGGGTACCATCAATTTCGAACGTCCGTGGAGGTATTTGGTTGCAGGGGCTTACAGGGCATTTGACCAGGGTTTTAATGCCGACAGCGCCACCGATTTCATGCTCTACGATCTCCGGCTGGATATACCAACGAAAATAGGAGCTTTTGCATTTGGAAAGATGAAGGAGCCCTCTTCCATGCAGCGGGTGGCCAGCCTGATCTACCTGGGGGGGATTGAACGGGGGATGAACCTGGATGGAATGCTTCCTGCCCGCAACACCGGGGCCATGTATTATAACACAGTGGTTGACAAGAGGGTGCACTATGCCCTGGCTCTGTATAAGTCGGTTTCCTTTCCTCAGAAGGTCTACTGGAAAGATGCCAGTACCGTGGGGATCGGGCGCATCACAGTGAATCCGTTCGTTGGGTGGCAGGAGGATCATGATCTTCACCTGGGCATCTCGGGCAGGTACAGCAATTTTAAGGGTGGTGGAAATCTGCGTCAGCACCCGGAGTCCTATTTTGCATCCAAGTTTGTGGAGACAGGAGGGGTGGAGGGAGAGGGTATCTTTACCTGGAACTATGAATTTGCATACCGCTTTAAAAGTCTGTTGATCACAAGCGAGGTGACACGGCTTCAGCTTTATAATGCCAGGCTTACAGATGGTAACGAGAGCCTGCAGGATCCCCGGTTGAAAGGCTCCTTTGTTCAGGCCGATTGGCTGATCACCGGAGAAAGAAGAAAATATACATCCAGGAATGCGGTGTTTGCACCGGCGATACCCCGTAGAGATGTGCAGCAGGGAGGCGCCGGTGCGCTTGAATTCACATTGCGTTATTCTACGCTTTTAACAAACACCGGTGGCTTAAGCGGAGGCGATATGAGCAAGGTCTCTGCCTTCCTGACCTGGTATCCAACTCTGCTTTCCAAAATGCAAATCGGGTATGGACTTGTAACCCTTGACCGGTTCGGGATAACCGGTAAAACAGGGATTTTCCAGTTCCGGTTTGCCATACTGATCGGTTAATCCGGTTTCAGAACCTGATGGGAAAGGATCGTCATCTTCTCCTCCTCTGACAGGTTGTAGCTGTTTTTTTTGTAGTTTTTATTGTCAGAA
The DNA here is from genome assembly GCA_039714775.1 of Bacteroidota bacterium. GTDB lineage: Bacteria > Bacteroidota > Bacteroidia > Bacteroidales. The sequence continues at coordinate 8,002 of JBDLIQ010000109.1, read as the reverse complement.
AGGAATTGGGTTACCTGCGATTCGAAGGTCTCTGTAAATTGAAGACCCAGCTCGGAGTAGATTCGTCTTAGCTCTTTCGCCGGGTTGGTCTCCAGCGCCTCGAACCGCACTTCCGAGAACTGCTTTTCGTCCAGTCTCTTACTTTCGACAGATACATACTCCAGAAATGAGGCCAATGTCGTGGAGACCTCCCCTGCAGTGGGTGTTTTCCGCCTGTGCTTCAGTCCGTTCTCTTCGGCCATGATGCTCCACAACCTGATGGCTGAGGGAACCACAGTCAGCGGGTCACGGGTGATGTGGATGAACCTGGCACCTGGGAACATTTCAGCCAGCAGGGATATCCGCATGGTATGGGCCGGATTCTTTGAAACAATCTGTCTCCCGGTCAGCAGGGTGATCTTCTTATAGAGGGTCAGCAGGTTCTTTTTCCAGGTCTCAAGCTTTTCTCCCTGGGGGATATATGCTTTAAAATCTTTAAGGAAAAAGTGTTTCCCGGATGGGAAGATCAGTTTTTCGAGTGGACTCTCCGATCCCATCCGGATCAGGGCAAACTCATCCTCCTGTGGCGAAAAGGGGGTCAGTGCCACATTGTCCATGGGCCTCTTTTTTGGCAGGAACCGTTTCAGGATGGGCACATAGTACCTGGTGCTGAAAAGGAAGTGGTCGGGGATCGTTGTTTGCACCATTGTGGGTGCGGTAAAGCGGGGATCCAGGCTAAATAACTGGTGGAGAAGGGTGGTACCGGTGCGCCAGTGGCCGATGATAAAGACGGGGGGGTTGGTTATTTCTGTCTCCCTGATCTTTTTGGAATAATTTTTTCTTTCAACCAGGGTAAGCACTGAAGAGATCAGGGAGCTCTGAAGCAACACCAGGAACCTGATGATGTATTTTGGGTAGAGGGTAATACCGTTACGGAAAAGAAGCCTCAACAGCACAGGGAAACGGATCCCCATTATGATTGTGGACACCTTCAATGGGATCTGCTATTGTTGTTGTGAATGGACAAATTCGGCAATGGTATCCACGGTATTTACAATGAGCCTGGCGTGGTTCTGATCCTGGATCTTGACACGGAATCTCTTCTGAATGGCCACCACCACTTCGAGTACATCGATGGAGTCAATTGTAATTGTATTTTCACCACTCAGCAGAGAGACATCATCACTGATCTGATCCGGCCGAACATCTTCTATATTCAGCGTTTCAAGGATCAGTTCCTTTGTATCAACCTTTATATCTGTCAGTGTCTGAACGGCCATCTCCCCTTGTTCACTATGATGCAATGGTCTGCCGAAGATCTGTAAAAAAACCCTGCTCCAGGTCAGCATTCTCACGAATCATACTTCCCATCTCTTTCAATTTGTCATTACCCAGCTCCCTTCGTTTGGCAATTCTTGAGGCGAACAGGGAGAGGTTTCTCCAGTCGTCCCCGATGGCCATCATCCGCTTTGCATATTCATTAAAGACAGGTTCATCCAAAATAGTTGCAGCTTCCCGAAGAAAAGATGCGTAAATATACCTAAATCCTGCACCACCGGTGCCCTGGTCCTCCAAAATGGTGGTGATCAGAAAAATATTATGGGCCAGCTGTTCGGTATCCTTGGCATATTTGGGCCAGTCAACGATCTTATCGGCAAAACGGCGAATCCCTTTCACACCGAGGAAAGGCATGGGGATCTTCAGCATATTGAATATGGTGTTCTTCAGTCCGCGTTGAATACCTTTTTCAAGGGGGATCTCTTTTGGAACTTCCACCGGGTAGAACATCAGACCTTTCGGGGCCATGCTGCCCTTTGCGAACCTGCCTTTACGCAGGGAATCCCGGTGGAGTTTCGCAGTGGTGGGGTGGTAACAGTCGCTCACAATATAGTGATCGCCCTCCTTTCCGATAACCACAATATAGTGCACGTTAATGTGTACCCGGTGCCATGGCGGGAAAAAGTCCATGTAGAAAAAATCAACCTGGAGGCCCACCGGCTGACCCTGTTCAAGCATGCGGTCCAGCTCCTGTTCCGCCCTCTCCGGATCTTTGAATTTTTGGGATTTGAATGTAACCCCTGTTCTCTTCGAAAAGTTCTCAAGGATTTTTCCCGGCCTGATGCGGGAGAAGACCATAGGGAAATCGCGCATAGGAGTTTTCATGTATCCGAAAAATATCCCGCTGGAGACTCCAAACACCATGGGTTCAGATATCTTCAGTCCGTGGTGATTGACCAGGTTGGTAACCGTTCCCGACTCGCAGTGGGCGGCCATGACGTGATTATATTGTATCGTACTCAAGCTTTGTTCTTTTCCGGATTTGTAATAACCAACAGCGGGTTGGTTGTCTTCTCCTGTGAGATGGTCAGGGGCCTGGCCTTTGCTGCTTCAAGGTTGTGCCCGGCATTCCAGCTTCCATCCTGTTTTGTGCTGATGACCTGGAAAAAATTTGCAACAGGGACATTAAACACATCGGCATACAGCTGCAGCTCCGTCACCTTAGCCTTTAAAAAATGTTTGAACTTCATATGCCGCTTTACCCTTCTTTTAGGAATCCCGGCCCTGGCCGCCAGCTCGGAGATGGAGAGCTCTTCAAGTGAACGGTACCTGGCAATGGGACTGATCTCCTGATTAAGCTGCTTTTCGAATAACTCCTTCTCAAAATTCCCCCAGATATGGTAGAACTCATCCAGGTAATTCCCGGCAAGGTATGAACCGGTTTGTACGGGACCAATCGTCTGATCCTCTTTTTCTGCATAGAGGATCAGCTGATGATCTTCAAAATCGGTTTTAATATCCTTCTCCTTCATTATGCGCGTTTACTTATGGCTCGAAAAGATAAACCTAATGCAATAATAAAAAAAGTAAGTAGAGATAAAAATTGATTCAGTACCATTCCAATTCCTGCACTGCGGGCAAAAATATTGTAGAGCGCATCGGTGCCCCATCGCAGGGGAGAGATGAAACTGATCTTGCTGATCAGATCGGGCATCATGTAGTTGGGAACGAAGATCCCTCCAAGAACGGCAAGGATCACCACAAGCACCGATCCGATGGGTGCCGCCTGCAGGAAGGTGGAGGAGAGGGTCCCGATTAATAGCCCAAAACCGGTAGCCGCCAGTCCGGATGCCACGGTAATGGCCATCAATGCCGGTATGTTCACATCAAGCGACAGGGGAGGCAATGTTGAGATCACCGGCAGGAGATACCGTCCGATCGATACCATCATGAAAAACTGCAGGAGACATACCCCAAGGTAGAGCGTAATTTTACCCGAGAGCAGGGTGAACCATGGTACGGGAAGGGTCATCAACCGGTCCCTGGTACCCTGCTGTTTCTCTGTTAATATACTGTTCGCAAGCGGAATAACTATAAAAAACATGGCAAACAGGATAAAGGCAGGTACATTGTTTCTCACAATGTTATACTCCCGAAGCAGCTCCCGTCCCCCTGCGATGCCCTCCTCTATTCCAACCAGGTCATTTTTTACCAGTTGGCCCACAGGCAGTTGAAGCCAGGGCTGAAGTGCCTGGTTGATGGCCTCCATATAGATTTGAAGTGCCGAGGCGTTGATGACCGCCTGCAGCGAATGGCCCAGGATGTCCTTATAGAGTTTCGCGATGGCCGGATCGTACAGGAGCCTGATCCCTGCCTCCCTGTTTAACTGAGAACCGGATTTCCCGTCAGGGTTTGAAACCTGTTGCCGGGCCACCATTTCAATTCGCTCTGTTGCGCTGTCGGGCAGGATGACAAGCACCCTGTACCGGCCCCGGAACACCTCCTCTTCGGCCTCAGTGACCGATTCAGCCAGCTCCAGGTTGATGCGGGGATCGCTCCTGAGCTCCTCTTCAATGGTGTTGCCCAGGGCAGCCATGTCTGAATTGACAAGCAGAACATCTGCCTCAGAATCCATCCCGGTCATCACCTTCTCCTGTGTAAGGGTGATAACCAGCAACATTACGGCGGGCATCAGGAACAGGAGCCCCAGTCCGGGCAGGTCCCGGATGATCTGCAGGAACTCTTTAACCAGTATGGAGAAAAACCTTCGCATCGCTAATCCCTCAGCCTCCTTCCGGTAAGGTTCAGAAACAGCTCTCCCAGGTTGTTGCATCCGGGTTGCGATGCGATCAGCTCTGCAGGGCTCCCCTGGTTGAGAATGGATCCGTGGTCAATGATGCTTACCCGGTTACATAGTGTTTCAGCCTCTTCCATATAGTGTGTGGTATAGATCAGGGTGGCACCTTGCCTGTTCAATCCGGCCAGGAAATCGAAGATCATGGAGCGCAACTGGGGATCCACGCCCAGGGTGGGCTCGTCCAGCAGGATCAGCCGGGGCTCATGGATCACCCCGGCAATCAGGTTCACCCGTCTTTTAATGCCGCCGGAACATTTTGAAATAAGTTTATCACGGTGTTCCTCCAGGTTAAACAGGCTGATGCAGCTGTTGACTCTCTCTTTCAGGGCCATGCCCGACAAACCATGTAGCCTGCCAAAATAGAGGATGTTCTCCACCACGGTCAGGGAGGGGTAGAGGGCGATCTCCTGGGGGATCAGGCCAATCTGGCTTTTCAGCCGGACCGAATGGCGGTTCATGGGCTGACCGAACAGCTCCACTTCACCCGATGATGGAGCGATTATTCCGCAAAGGGTGGAGATCAGCGTCGATTTACCAGCTGCATTGGGGCCCAGCAATCCAAAAAACTCCCCTTCCGTAATATCCAGGTCAACCCCTTTCAACGCCTCTTCATGCGATCCATTGTATCTTTTTCTCAGGCTCCTGATCCGGATGACGGTATCATTGCTCATTGTTTACTGGGCTATGGTGAATCAAAAATACTCTTTAGATTCTAAAAACAGCGGCAATCGCTGGCTTAGTTTACAAAACCTCGCTACCTTCCGGTATGAAAAATGAGAAGGAGTTTCCCACCTATCCACCCCTTTTTTTTGTCAGGATCACCGAGAGGCTTCGCCGGTTTTTTCTTCGCATGAACCGAAGATTTACCCATCCCAACATGGTGCTGTGGGATATGGTCCACAATTTCTGGGTTGCCGCCGGTATTGGTGTGGTGGCAGAACTGGGTATTGCCGATCTGCTGAGGGGGGGACCACGAACCGTTGATGAGCTTGCCAGTGAGACCGACACCCATCCCGAATCCCTCTACCGGGTCATGCGCATGCTGGCAACACAGGGGATCTTCCGGGAGCTCAGGGGAAAGAGATTTCAATCAACCCCCCTGGCAGAACCGTTACGTGACGATCAGATCCGCTACATCCTGATGCTTCACCTTGACCCGCGTCATTTTCAGATGTTCAGCAAAATGATGAGCAGTGTGAAAACGGGCAGGAATGTTACCGGGGAGTTTGAAGGGGGTGAGTTGTTTGAGCACATCGGGAGTGATCCGAAGAGAAACGAGCGGTTTAACAGGGCCATGACCAATGCATCGTGGCTGCAGGCACCGGCCCTTCTCTCCGCCTTCTCCTTTAACAGGTACAGAAAGATCATCGATATTGGCGGAGGACAGGGCCTTTTTCTTGCTGCCATTCTTCGCAAAAACAGTGCATGTGAGGGTGTTGTGTTCGATCTTCCCAATGCCCTTTCCCGGGCAGGGGAGGTGATTGGTGAGTTTTCCCTCGAAAACCGGATGGAGACCTTGGGAGGCGATTTTTTTAAGGAGGTGCCCGCGGGAGGCGATCTCTACATGATGAAGAGTGTGCTGCACGACTGGAGTGATGAGGACTCCCTGAAGATCCTTGCCAACCTTCACAGGGCCATGAAACCGGGGGCCCGGCTCCTGGTTATCGAGTCGGTCATCGGTAAAATGAATGAACCCTCCTTTGGAAAGATGACCGATATCCTGATGATGATCGCTGCAGGAGGGAGGGAGCGAACCAGGCATGAGTGGAAGGCACTGCTGGAGCGGGCCCGGTTCAGGATCATAAAGATCCATCCCACCATCACTCCCCACAGCCTGATCGAGGCTGAGAAGTTGTAGAACTACCTGAAATCGACGGTAAAGGATAGAAAGAGACCTCTTCCCGGTGCATAGATGGGCAGGGATGTCGCCCCCCTTACGGACCGGTTCAGGTGCTCGTAATAGGCGGTGTCCAGCAAATTATTGATCCCGGCTGTGACACCAAGCAGCCTGTGGACCTGGTAAGAGAGACCCAGGTCGACAACCGAAAAGGAGGGGGTAACCCTCTCCCCGAACTCGCCAGAGATCCTTGATTGTTCGATCACATGCCGGAAGGTAACATGTGGACGAAGCCTGCTGTCCAGGTAGGCTCCGGAAAGGTGATACCTTACATCCAGGGGAGCAATCTCCGGCAGCGGCTCCTCCCGTACCAGGTCCTGTCCATAGGTGTAGGCCACACTGAACTGATGTTGCATTCCGGCAAACAGTTTCTGGCCCCAGCTGAATTCGAAGCCGGTTTTGAAAGCCCTGTCGATGTTTGTATACCGCCTTACACCGGGACTGGATGGTATTTTCGGGGTCAGTGAGTTGTCGATAACCGAGGAGATAAAGTCCTGCATATAAGCTGTAAACAGATCCAGCCGGAGGGTGGTGCCGGAGGACCTCCACTGGAGATTCAGATCGGCCTGGTTGTTGACCTCCGGGTCAAGCATGGGATTTCCCACCATCTCATAGGGATCCTGACCCACCGGAAAATAGTTGATAAACCTTTCGGTCAGGCTTCCGCTTCGCATGGCGCGCCCAATCCATAACCCGGTTGAAAACCGTTCTGAAACCTGCCTGGTTCCCCCGATGCTGAGTCCCGGGTTAAACTGGTTGGTTGTGGTCTCAGGGTAGATACCGCTAAAATTCGCATCCGGATCTGAAATTTCCGATTGGTTCAACTCCATCCTGGCGGAGAGGACCCAATGGATCCCCAACCCGCTCACATGATATTCCGAGAAGATACCTGTGCGGGTGATCTCTCCATCCTGCCAGGCATTGTCAGTCACGATCTTTCCCTGGTTTGGACCCATCAGGAATTCCCGCACCCTGCTGCCCTCTGCCCCCTCCACACGGAAATCGATGCCTGCGTACAGGCGTGACTGGCTGAAACTCCAGGTTCCTTCCGATCGTCCCCCGTAGTTATGGGTGGTGGCCAGGGTTTCGGCGTTAACCATCCTTGGATCCAGGGGCTTCAGGTGGTTATCCATCAGGTGATCCACAAATGAACCGTAGAGAGAGGTCTCTATTTTTTTCAAATTCCGGCTGGAAAAGAGCATTTCATGTTCTGTATTGAACAGCCAGGTGTTGTCCTCCCTCAGGTCCATGGGCAAGGCAGCAAAATCGGCATCCCTGGCCATGTTTCTTGTGGCGGAGACTTTCAGCTGTTGCCTCTCAGAGATCCTGACAGCCAGCTGGCTGCCAAAACTGCCGCGCAGAAAATCTGCCTGAATGGTCTGGTTGTCACCCGAGGTATAGTCACCTCCCTGTGACCACGAACCAAACATCCCCAGGTCATACCATGCGCCACTGAGTCCTAAAAGTCCCTCGCTTCGATAGATGTTCCCGTTGCTTTCATATCCTCCCGAGACCCTTCCATAGGTTTTTCCCTCTTCGGAAAACTGCGGGGATACCGGGATGAAATTGATGGTGGCGCCGAACGAACAGCCGTACCTCAATGCATGTGGCCCTTTGAGTATCTCGATGCGTTCAATCATGTTAGGTGCCATCTGGCTTGTGGGAGGATCCATGCGGTTGGGGCATGCGGCCGTTGCAGACTGCGCTCCGTTATAGACCACATTGATCTGGTCATATTTAAAACCACGCAACACCGGATCAAATCCATACCCCCCGCCTTTACGGATGGTGGTGATCCCGGTTATCCGGTTCAGCAGCGCTCCCCCGTCATGGGCCATCTGATCTACATAATCCAGGTCAAGGGTCTCCACCTCTCCGGCTTCTGGATGAAGTGCAATGATGGTTGCCGGATAGAGCTGGAGGGTGTCGGAGAGACTACCCTGCGCTTCTGCTTTGGTACCATTCAGCAGGGAGAACAGAGAGAACAGCAC
>JBDLIQ010000108.1:0-13501 GCA_039714775.1 Bacteroidota bacterium | reverse complement strand
GCCCGGATGGCGGAATAGGTAGACGCGCTGGACTTAAAATCCAGTGGCCAGTAATGGCCGTGCCGGTTCGATTCCGGCTCCGGGTACAGAGCCTCTCAGTAATGGGGGGCTTTGTGCATTTTTGGATTATCTTTGACCTATGTTAAGGACACTCCAGCTATCTCTGATCATGGTATTGTTTAACCTGTCCGGGTGGTCCCAGGATCCTTTGCCTGCCCAGCTTGACAGGGATACGGTACTGACCAGTACAGGATCGCCCTATTACATCCAGCAGAATCTTACCATCCCCGCCGGTATCACCATGGAGATCAGACCAGGTGTTGAAGTATTCCTTTCGCAGGGCGTTTCAATTACCATCCAGGGCAAACTGAAAGTCAACGGTACAGCTGAAGATCGCGTGCTTTTTACCACCGGATCAGCCGGTGTGCGGTGGAGATACATCTCGAATAGCGGATCCCTCTTTGCAAAACACCTGGTGATTCGCAGGGCGGTGAGGTTTGTCACCAGTTACGGAGATACGGTGGTGATTGATCATTGTGATGTTGACGACACATATGGTTCAACTGGTGATGATTGTATCGGGGTACACAACGCAAAGAAGGTATTGGTTTGTGATTCCAGGATCATCGGGAATCCGGCTGCCAGCAGAATAGACGGACTGGACCTGGATAACATTTCGGACGATACGGTCTCCGGGAATTTCATTTCAGGATTCGCCGATGACGGGATCGACATTGGAGAAGGAAGCAAAAATATTGTCATTGAGAATAACGTGATCGACAACTGTGACATGGCTGTGAGTATCGGAGAGAGCAGCACAGTTTTGGTCAGGAAAAACCTGTTAACCAATAGTACTGGTGGAATACAGAGCCATACGGGTGCTGTAACAACTGCACAGCAGAATACCCTTTATGGCAACGGGTATGGTTTGTGGGCTTTGCACTATACCAATCAGCTCACTTCGGGCGGGACCATCCATATCTCCAATTCCATTATCTCTAACTCTCTCCAGAGAGATACGCTTACTGTAAGCAATTCGGTTGTTGAGTTCGAATACTGCATGACAGATTCAGCAGTGATGCCAGGTCCCGGAAATATATCAGGAGATCCAATGTTTGTGAATGCTGCCCAGGCGGTTTTTGAGCTCTCTCCGGGTTCTGCAGCCATCGATGCCGGGAACCCGGATAACGATGGCGATGGATTGGATTTCAGTGTGGATCCTGATGATACCGATCCTGATGGCTCCAGGCTCGATCTGGGCGCTTTTCCCTATTACCATTCGGCACTGAAGATCATTGAGATCGCTCCTTCTAACCTCTCCCTGATGCAAAATGATTCCGGGGAGTATACCGATTGGTTTAAGGTGGTGAACCGGACTGATTCCACCATCAACATGAATGGGATGTATCTCTCCGACAGGTGTGACAATCCTTTGAAGTACCGGCTTCATGAAGCGCTCTATCTCCCTGCCGGAGACACCGTTTTATTCTGGGCGAACAACACTGTTTTTCCATCCGGAAACCTCCTTCCCTTTAAGTTAAGCGGCGAGGGAGAGTCACTGGTGTTAAGCGATTCAAAGGGGGTGGTGATGGATAAAGTAACATTTCCCCGCATACCGGTGAATTATCTCTACATACGGGATGAAGTGTCAGGCAGATGGCTCTTCTCCACCTATCCGGCTGATGAAAATGCTTTGACTTACGACAGCCTCAGCAACAATCCGGTTTTTAGTAATCCGGGCGGAGTATCAGCTTTCCCTGTAACGGTCTCACTCTCTACCGAAGATCCGGAAGATTCCATTTACTATACAACGAATGGAGGTGATCCTGCCGGAGGGAACCTGTATGCAAGTGAGCTGGCAATCAACGAGGCTGTGACCCTGCGGTCCAACATACACAATACAGATTATCTTCCAGGGTACATTCATGCCGCGGCCTACTTTGCCCCTGAGATGTATCACCTGCCGGTTGTCTCTCTTTCAACCAATGAGGAGCACCTTTTTGGGCCGACAGGGATCTCTACCAATTGCTGGAGTGGCGGGCCAAAATGGGAGCGTCCCGCATCATTTTCATATTACGGTGAACAGACAAATTTCTCATCCATCGCCGGAATCCGAATCCAGGGAGGAAATTCAGTATGTATGCCAAAACAGGCATTCCGTTTGCATTTCAGGGGGGGGTACGGCAACTCAGAACTGGAAGCCACGCCATTTGAAAAAGGCCCTTCCAGCTTTAAAAACCTGGTGTTAAGATCGGGATATGATGATGATATCACCACCTCTACAGGAACACTGTTACGTGATCCCTTTACCTGTGAGCTCTGGAATGACCTGGGGGAGTTGGCCACAGAGAGTGACTTTGGTGTCCTGCTGCTTAACAACAACTACTGGGGCATTTATAACATCAGGGAGAGCATCAATGAACATTTTGTGGCTGATTACATCGGTACAGAGGATTTTGACCTGGTGAGGTTTCAAAAATGGGGAGCCGATCTAAAATATGGTTCTATGACAACATGGAACCAGTTGGTTAGTTACTTTGATTCAACAGATTTTACCAGGCCGGAGGTTTATGATGAGGTCTCAGCTTTTATGGAGATGAATTCGTTGTTGAATCTTTTATCACTGGTGCATTGCAGCCAGTTCAGGTCCTGGACCTGGGGGGCCTTTGCCATTAAACCGGTGGGAGGAAAGTGGAGCTGGGCTATTTGGGATACCGACAGGTCCTACACCACCCTGACATGGAATGGTTTTACTGAGTATGCCAACACAAGTGCTGAGAAGTGGCCCAATTTTATTCCACAGAAGCTGATACAGAACCAGCAGTTCAAAGAGGCACTCATCAATAGAAATTGTGATCTTCTGAATTCGATATTCATTCCGGACAGTGCCATTGCTGTTTACGACTCCCTTGCTGCCGTTATTGCTCCGGAGATAGATGCTGAATATGAGCGTTGGAAGCCGGGTTACAGGTCCCGGTGGGATACAAACAATGAAAATATCAGGAATTTCTTAAGGGAGCGTCCATCCTATCTTTACGATCAGATGAAATCCTATTTTGGAATCGAGGACACAGTCCGCATTACACTCCGTATTGTTGGAGATGGCAAGGTACAGCTGAACTCACTGCTGCTTGACCAGGAGGAGTGGAGAGGTGTTTATATGTCAGGAGTTCCAATTACCATGGATGCGATTCCCGCATCGGGAGGAAGCTTTATTGAGTGGAGGGGGATCTCGAACCTTCAACATATTGAAGTAGATCCGGATGGAAATCGTGAGATTGTAGCTGTTTTTGATACTACGACAGTTCAGGAGCAGAAACCCGTTGTGATCAATGAAATCATGTATCATCCCCTGAATTCACTGAATTCCGAATGGTTTGAGCTCTACAATCCGAACAATTTCAACCTCTCTCTGGAAGGATTTGTCTGTAATGATGGAGGTGTGGACAACCGCTTTGTTTTTCCTGCAAATGCTGCTATTGATCCCCTTGGGTTCATCATTGTAGCCGGCGATTCTGAAGCATTTCGCACAGAGTTTGGTTCGTCAGTAAATGTGACAGGCAACTTCAATATGGGTGTGAACGGATTCAATCTCAGCAACGAGGGTGAAACCATCTATCTGAAAAATGGTTCCGGGGAGGTGGAAGATTATGTGCAGTATGATGACGTTGCTCCGTGGCCTGTATATGCAGCCGGTTATGGTCCGAGCATACAGTTGATTGCTACTGATCTGGACAACAACACTGCTTCAAACTGGTATGCAAGCAGGTGGGCTCAATTTTCTCCGGGGGATCACAATATGGGGAATTCAAATGAAGAGAATTCCCAGGTGTTGAAGCAGCAGTCTGTGAAGCTCTACCCAAATCCGGTGGGAGCAACACTCTATCTGGATATTCAAGGTGTTGTTGAATCAGAAATGGAGGTAAGGGTATTTACACTAACAGGGGTGCAGGTGACTTCGGCAATTTTCCATCCTTCGGATCACCAGGGAACCATTAGCTGGAACCATGGAATTACCAAACCCGGAGCCTATGTTCTGAAGGTGGCTGGTAATTCCCCGGAATCCAACCTGAACCATGCCCAATTGCTGATCATCAATTAACTACTTCAAGTTTGCCGTTTCTGACCGACTTGCTGGTTTTAATCATGTAGAAATAGATGCCGCTTTTTACCCTCGTGAGATCAACAGTCAGGATCCTCTCTGTTTGATTTGAGTGGAGCTGCTTCAGGACCCTTCCGTTCAGATCGAAGAGGTAAAAATCGACCGGACCCATGTGGTTATCAGTGATCTCAATGGTACAAATGTGTTGTGCAGGGTTGGGATAAATTCGGAAAACATCTGCTGCATCCCGATTCAGCCCTGTGGCATTCAGAAATTGAATCGTATAATCACTGCTCTCCTGGCCCGATTGGTCAATGAAACTGTATTGCAGGATGGTGCCATCGTATTGGAGCTCTCCGGGTTGAAAAGTGATATCGACCGGTTCATAGATATGGCCACTCTCTATCCTCTCTTCATTGGCATAAAACTGACCCGGACCCTCAATATTCTTTACAGATATGCCGGCAAGATGGTGATGGTCAGCATCGGAATAGAAGTCAGTCGTTGAATAAAATGGAAGCAGATGTTGTTCAAGGTTGCTGAATATGGAGTCTTTTCCCTCCGGTTTTTGAAAATTGTAAACCGCATGATTCGATAGTCCGGGAGAGCCGAAGATGGTCCCGCTGATTTCCCAATTTGTTTCCAGTGCGATATCTCCTACGATACTTTTCAATTCGAGACTGTATCCTTCGGCAGGCAATTGTGGCCAATAACCAGCCGGTTTTGGTTCAAACAGCTGTACCGGCTCTCCGTTCCCTGCCCTGAGTCTGAATTTTGGCGGATCAGAAAGCGATTGATTCAGGTCACCTACAGATTGAATTGAGAGAGGAAACACCTCCCGGAAGCGTATAAGATCTTCGGTTATTATGAAGTATTCACCTGGTGCGATAACCGATTGATGGTTAAATGTGTAGATTACCTGGTCATTTTCCCCGGTAATGTACCATCCGTTCAGAGCCAGGGTATCGATGCCAAAATAGTAAAACTCGATCCAGTCTCCCGGATCATACGCCCCTTTGTTGTTGTAGTAGACCTCTGTAACCTTGAATGGAGATGATTGATCGGAGGGTAAAAAACGGGCAATAAGATCAACAGGGTCTGATAATTCAAATTCAAGTGAATCACCGATATCACCCAGCCCATCCCATTCAGCAAACACAAAGCCGGGGTTGGATTGGGCAGTGACATGGTAGGTCATTCCCGGGAAGTACTTTCCATGGATCGATCCGGATCTCCCTTTCTGCCCGGAAAAAGAGAGACTACCCGCGCCGGGGGGTTCAACCCTTATGGATACATTCACAGGATCTTGCAGATCAAAATAGTCCTGAATGTGGTTAAATACAATATCGGGTCGTTGATGCAAATAGCTCCTCACAATGTTGCAGGCATTCTCCCAGTTGTCCATCGACCTTCCCCATTGTTTTGTATGAATGATCATGTCGTTCTGGTACATCCCCTTCATGGAGTCGAGCAGAACACTGGTGCTCTCATAAGAGAAGGATGTGTTGAGCATGTGGGAAAAACGCTTTATAAAGCGGTCACGGTATCCATCATTTTTCAGGAGGTTCCGGATCAGGATGTTGTTGTAGCCAGTGGGCCATGCTCTGTCACTAAAGGTCAGGGACCAGTTCAGGGTATTCCATGATACCTCTCCAAAAACATCGTATATCAGTCCAATGCCATGGTCTGTATCCCAGTAGATCCATTGCCATTTTCCACTTTCGGATTTCCAGAATTTGGTATTGTTTGATAACCAGTCGTAGTTTCCTGCAAACACTTCGGTAATCCAGTAATCCGTAAAGTTATCCAGGTCAACCTGTTGCCTGACATACTCAAAGTCCTCATCAAGTGAAAGATCCCCTGTGTTCTCAGCAAACGAAAGCAGATCTTTCCACTGTGAAAAAGAGCCGGTAATGGCATTTTCGTTGAGAGGATAACCAAATGCACGCTCCAGCAGATCAAAATCCCCCTCTACTCCGGTACGGGTTGTAATGTAGTGTTCATCTATGCGTTCCCGTAAATTAAACAGCCCATGGTATTCTCCATTCAGGTACACGGTTACAGGTCTTGATTCTGAAATCATGGGTTGTTCATTGGTTGTTCTGGCAATGGTTTGAATCAGAGGGTCCCTGAAATGTGTGTTTGTGGTGGCCTTATTCACATTGTCGTTTCCACTGTTTCTCAGGATCATCCGTTTGAATTTGACAGGGCCCTTCTCTTCAAAGAAGGGATATTCAAACCAGCTGTTGCCATACATGGACCTGGCATAGAGCCGCAATGAGTTAGGCATCCATGATTTTGGAGAGTGAAGTTGTATTCCGGTCCCTCCGCTATAGAGCGATTTCCCACCTTCAAAATACTCCAGGTTTGCAGAGACCTCAACGTTCCGGTTGTTTGCCGAAATGAGTCCGGTTGTACCGTAGAGGGCATCAGGATCGGCTACCATGGAGATCACGGGGTTTTCATAAGGTGTATCATCCATGATGATCGAAATTGTAAGCACCGGTCCGTCGATGGCATTCCCTTTAATGAGCCTTGCCTTAATAATGGTAGTGGAATCGATCCCGATAGGCTCCAGGTATCGCATGCTGGAGATGTTAGGATTGGTACAATTGATGGTATACATGATACTGGCATCCTCGACACTGGAGTGCAGGATGAGCTCAACAGGTTCCGAAAAGAAACCTCCCTTAAGGTTCGAAACAACCAACGGTAAAACGGTACCGGCCCCGGGTGTCAGATTGGGTTCACCTGGTGTTGGGGTGTAAAAAAAGTTCCAGCTTGAACCGGCATCGGGGAACTGCCCATATGAGATGTTGGTGGATTGTGGCCCAAAGGTAAGCTGATGAACAAGGGTGCCGTCACCAAGGTATATGCCCAGATACTCTCCATCACTGGAAAGCTTAAATGGTGCATGGTTATATCCCTCTTCCGGTTCACCATCGGCCCAGATTATAATAAATTCACCAGCTCCCAGGAATTGGACTTCACTGTCATCGAGTCTCCATTTACACGGTTCTGCTATATCATCGGTGAAGCAAAGGCCATTGAGCCGGACAGGTTCGTCCCCGAAATTATGTAGTTCAAACCAATCGTCATCATCTCCTGCACTGTCAAAGAGAGAACCCGAATTACTGGCCAGGATCTCATTTATAACAAGGGTATAAGCCGTGTCAACGGTGGTTTCGATGATGTACGCTCCTGTTCCTTTAGGAGCCGGAGCGTCAAATGAAATGGTATCACGTATGGTTTCCTGTCCCGACAGTGACAGGGAAAGAGCAATTAGCAATATGGCCGGACAGCTCCATTTCATTACGATACAAAGGTAATTAAAAGCTAAAGTTTAATAGTGTTTAATGAATGGCTGTTCAATAACATTATGTTTTTGTTCAGTTTGAGGTTAGTAGACACTATTCTCTTATTAATTTTGGAAATTACTTTTCATTTAAACCCGATGACATGCCAAAAATCACAAAAGAGGATGCCCTGAACTACCATAGTAGCGGCAGACCTGGAAAAATTGAAGTGATCCCAACAAAATCGCACTCAACGCAGCGCGACCTCTCCCTTGCCTATTCGCCGGGAGTTGCAGATCCCTGTATGGCCATTAAGGAGAATCCGGAGGATGCATATAAATATACAGCGAAAGGCAACCTGGTGGCTGTCATGTCCAACGGTACTGCTGTGCTGGGGCTTGGTAACATCGGGGCTGTTCAGGGAAAACCGGTGATGGAGGGAAAGGGATTGCTGTTCAAGATATTTGCCGATGTGGATGTGTTTGACATTGAGATCGACCGGACCGGAGTGGATGAATTTGTTGAGGTGGCCAAGGCCATTTCCCCAACTTTCGGAGGGATCAATCTGGAGGATATCAAGGCACCGGAGTGTTTTGAAATAGAGGAGCGGCTTAAGCAGGAGCTTGATATTCCTGTATTCCATGACGATCAGCACGGAACAGCCATTATCTCTGCTGCCGGCCTGCTCAACGCCGTGGAACTTGTAAATAAAAAAATCGACAACCTGAAAGTTGTGGTAAATGGTGCAGGGGCTTCGGCAATCTCCTGTGCCAGGCTTTACATCTCCCTGGGGGTCAAGAAGGAGAATCTCCTGATGCTCGATTCCAGGGGAGTGCTGAACAGTCGCAGAACGGGTCTGAACAGGTACAAGCAACAGTTTGTAAGGGAGACCGATGCCGAAACACTGGAGGATGCCATGAAGGATGCAGATGTTTTCCTGGGCCTCTCTGTGGCCGATGTTGTGACACCCGAAATGCTTAAGTCAATGAAGCGGGATCCGATTGTTTTTGCCATGGCCAACCCAAATCCCGAGATAGCCTATGAAAAGGCGATTGCTACCAGGAGCGACCTGATATTTGCAACCGGACGGTCCGACTACCCCAACCAGGTAAACAACGTGCTTGGATTTCCCTATATTTTCAGGGGGGCGCTGGATGTCAGGGCCACCTCGATCAACGAGGAGATGAAGATTGCAGCGGTCTACGCCATTGCAAAACTTGCCAAGGAGGATGTACCGGAGGTGGTTAACAAGGCTTACAAAGTTGAAAACCTGGTTTTCGGAAGGGACTATATCATTCCAAAACCGGTGGATCCGAGATTGATCTGTAATGTTGCTCCGGCGGTAGCAAAAGCAGCCATAGAGACAGGTGTGGCAAAGGCTTCCATTGCCGATTGGGATGACTACAAAGAGATGCTTAAGGAGCGGATGGGGATGGAGAACCAGTTGATCAACGAGGTCAGGCAGAAGGCCCAGCAAAATCCTAAAAGGCTGGTGTTTAGTGAAGCTACCAGTTTCACAATGCTTAAAGCGATCCAGACCATTGTCCACGAGAAGATTGCTCAGCCTGTGTTACTTGGTAACAGGGAGGTTATTCTGGGGATGATCAGGGAGCATCAACTGGACCTGGAATCGGTTGAGATCATGGACCCGGCCGATGTGGAGATGGGTCAGCAGCGGGAGAAATACGCCAGGAAATTCTATAAGACCAGGCAACGAAAGGGATTAACCTATGAGGATGCAGTTCAGCAGATGAAATTGTCCAATCAATTCGGGATGATGATGGTGGCAGAGGGTGATGCAGATGCTTTTCTCTCGGGATTTTCGAGTAAATATGCCGATGTAATCAGGCCCGCCATTAAAATTGCAGGCTCAAGCAACAGAAACAACCACATTGCCGGAATGTACATTGTGCATACCAAGCGGGGACCTTACTTTTTTGCCGATACAACAGTGAATGTAAAACCCGATGCCCGAACCCTGGTGGATACCACTTTGCTGGTGGCCGAACAGGTGGAGCATTTTAACATTGAGCCGGTGATCGCACTGGTCTCCTACTCAAATTTCGGGGCCATCAAAGGGGAGAGTGCACTCAGGGCACATGAGGCTGTTGAGATACTCCATAAGGAGCGTCCCGACCTGATTGTGGATGGGGAGATGCAGATGAATTATGCATTGAACACCGGACTGAGGAGGCAGAAATTTCCATTCAGCAAATTGGGAGACAGGAAGGTGAATACCATCGTCTTTCCGAACCTGAGTTCAGGTAACATCGCTTACAAAATGATGCAGGAGATCGGGGGGAGCCAGGTAACGGGACCCATACTGCTGGGAATCGGGAAACCCATTCATGTTCTCCAGATGGAGAGTGATGTGCGGGAAATTGTGGATATGGCTGCTTTTGCAGTGGTCGATGCGCAATTCAGGGGCTGACTCTATTTATAGTCAACCAGGGACTCCATCAGCTTCTTTCTTGTGAAAAAGATCCGGCTCTTCACAGTTCCGATCTTAAGATCAAGCTGCTGGGCAATCTCCTTGTATTTAAATCCCTCTGTGTGCATCAGGAAAGGAACCTTAAGCTCATCCTGAAGGTTGTTGATGTGCTTGTTGATCTCTTTCTGTTGCATGGTGGAATCCGGTTTGATATAATTGGACTCCTTCGAGTTGTTCAGATAATAGAGGTCCTTGGTGGTATCAACAATGGTGTTCTGCCTGACAGCCTTCCTGTAATTATTAATGAAGGTGTTCTTCATAATGGTATAAGCCCAGGCTTCAAAATTTGTAAACTCGATGAATTTATCCTTTGAGGATAAGGCTTTTAAGTAGGTCTCCTGCAGCAGGTCTTTGGCCTCCTCCCGGTTTGCGGTAAGGCTAAGGGCGAACCTCTCCAGTCGGTCTTCCATGCTGATCAGCTTATTGTTGAAATCCATTGCAGTCATGTTCGGTAGCTCTATAGTTCAATAATCGTTAGTTTGTTTAACAAACATATTGAAATATTAAACAAAAAACAAGGTATAAGACCAAAATGAACCTTAAAAATGGGTAAGTTTCAAATAAGTAACATAAAAGAAACTTTTATAAATAAAAGAGTTGCGGGTGTTTTAATGGGTTCTATTCTAAATTAGAATAAACCTAAAAATCAGCTAAGAAGCTAATGAATGCCTGCATGGAGTGGAAAGGAATGTGATTTTCTGAAAGTGTACCGGGGCTGGTTTCCGGATTGTTGGAAAGATACAAGATCTTTTTATCCGGAAATGCACCTCCAAGGTCCTTGAGGTATAATTTGAAGTCGAATGCAGGCTGGGTCGTGGTGGATGAGGTCAGGATACAATCGAACGCCTTGGTCACTCCGGTAGCTAAAACATCTTCATAGGGGACAGACTGGCCCAGGTAGATCACCTCATGGTTGGCCTCCTTCAGAAGGTATTGTGCGAAAAGCAATGCAATCTCGTGCCACTCCCCCTCGGGAAGAAACAGCAGGAACCTCTTTGCTTCCGGGTTGTAGATGTTGGAAAGCTGGGCGGAAGAGGCAATGATCTTCTGGCGAATGATATTGGAAACGAAATGCTCCTGTACCGGGTTAACATCCCCCGATTGCCAAAGAATCCCCACCTTATCCAAAAACGGATAGAGCATATCAGTAACTGTGGCTTTAAGTCCCACATCCTGGATCGATTTGTTCATAATGGAATCCAGTTTGTACTCATCCAGATCGATCATGGCAATAATCAGGGAATCGACCAGGGTATCCTCTGAATGGGTGGCCTTTGTAACACTCATGAGCTCCTCTTTCAGCTCAAGCTCATCCAGTTTGGCTATGTTTGAGATTTTGATTCCATGCCTGTTCAATACAGCCACATTCAGAATCTTTTTCAGCTCATCATCGGTATAGTACCTGATGTTGGTGTTGGTCCTGTGGGGTTGTATCAGGTTGTATCGTTTCTCCCAGATCCTGATGGTATGGGCCTTAATACCCGAAAGTTTCTCTAAATCTTTGATTGAATATACTGCCATGTCCTCAAATCATCTGAGCGATGCCACGCAATAAACAAAAAGATTAGGGGATATGTTTAGCAAATGGGGTAAAAACTGAATATTTACAGCTTTTTTATTACCATCAGTCCGTCCCTGATGGGGAGTAACTGGTTTTCAACCCGGCTGTCTTCGGTAACCATCCGGTTGAAGCTGTGGATGGCCGCGGTAGCCATATCTTCTGCCTGATGGTCAAGTACCTTTCCTCCCCATAGCACATTGTCTGCCAGGATGGTTCCCCCGGATCTCACCTTGTTGATGATTTCCCTGTAATAATTCGGGTAGTCTTCCTTATGGGCATCAATAAAGACCAGGTCAAAAGGACCATCCAGTCCCGGAAGGATCTCCAGTGCATCCCCGTTCAGAAGCTCAATACGATCAGAGACACCTGCCTTCCTGAAAAATGAGCGTGCTGTATCACGCAATTCGTCATTGACCTCCAGGGTAGTGAGCTCTCCCCCGCTTCTCAGGCCCCTGGCCAGGCAGATGGCAGAATAACCGGTATAGGTACCGATTTCGAGGATACGGAAAGGTGAAACCATTTTACTGAAGAGGGTAAGAAAACTTCCCAGCAGATGGCCCGACAGCATCCTCGGGTGAGCCTCTTTCAGATAGGTATACCTGGTCAGTTCGGCAAGAACGGGGTCTTCACCGGTTGAGTGCTCCACCAGGTAGCGCTCCAGGAGTTCGGGCTGGTTAAAAATCTCCATTATTCAAAGATCAGGAGGTTCAGCTTCTTTGGATCGAAGAGCACATTGGCCGACTCCCTTAGCTGGACCGCAGTTACCTGGTCAAGACGCTTTCGGATGGTTTCCAGGCTGTCTGCCCTGTCAAATACCAGCAAGCTCTTCCCGGTGGAGAGCATCAGATGCTCATTGTTTTCACGGGAGATGGCCAGTTGTCCGATCATCTGCTTTTTGGCATGTTTCATTCTGCTGTCGGTAATAAGGCGGGTTCTCAGCTTGTTGATCTCATCGCGTGTCACCTGCATCGATTGTTGGAATTTATCGGGGTCACAACTGAAATAGACCATCAGGGCACCAGTATCAGTATAAGGCGCGTAATGCGATTCTGCACTGTAGGAGTAACCGCGCCGCTCCCTCAGGGCCAGGTTCAGTCTTGAGTTCATCCCCGGTCCTCCCAGGATGTTATTGAGCAAATAGAGATGAAGGCGCCGCTCATCGGCCAGGGCATATCCCTCTCCCAGCAACATGCAGTGCTTCTGGTAGGTCTCCCTCTTTTCAACGATCTTCACCGAAGTGGCTGCCAACGGTTTTATCCTTTTTCTCAGCCGGCTTTTCATTGGGATCTCTCCAAAGTACTTTTCAGCGGCTCTCCTTATGCTTTCAAAAGGGATATTTCCTACGAAAGAGAGTACCATTTCATCGGTGGCATAATTTTCTGACAGAAATTTTTCCAGGGCACCGTTCCGGATCCTGCCCAACGACTCCTCCGAGCCAAGGATGTTCCGTCCGATGGAGTGGTTGGGAAAAAGCAACTCTTCTGCCCTGTCAAAGATCAGTTCAGAGGGGGAATCGTCATAACCCTGGATCTCATTGAGGATCACCTCCGCCTCCTTCTCCCGCTCTTTTTCAGGAAAGGTTGAGTGCAGGAAAATATCCTGGATCAGCTCCATGGCCCTTCGGTAATCCTGCTTCAGGAAAGAGGCATACAGGGCTGTCTCCTCTTTGGTGGTATAGGCATTGACCTCGCCACCCACATCTTCAAGCCTCGAGATGATCTGGTATGCAGACCTTTTGCGGGTCCCCTTAAAGAACATGTGCTCCATGAAATGGGCCAGTCCGTGCTCTTCGGGAAGCTCTTCGCGGGTTCCGGTAAGCACGATTAGTCCGAAGTGGGCCACAGCCGACTGGTTGGGTCTGTGGATCAACCTGATGCCATTCTTAAACCGGTATGTGTTTGCAGTAGATGTCATTGACGGCACAAATGTATAAAAACTTAAAAAAAAGTATTACATTTGCATCGCTTTTAAAGCATCGGTGCCATAGCTCAGTTGGTAGAGCACAGGACTGAAAATCCTGGTGTCCCTGGTTCAATTCCTGGTGGCACCAC
>JBDLIQ010000107.1:0-13544 GCA_039714775.1 Bacteroidota bacterium | reverse complement strand
CTGAAGCGGCATCTGAGTTGCTGAACCTGGTTGCCCGGAATAAAGAGCCCGGGGCCTTACTGACAAAATACCGGCGGTTTACCTGTCCGCCCGGGACAGAGGCTTAGTTTCTTATAGGATTTTTTCTTAATTTCCCCCAGACTAATGAGGGAAAAGTTATCAAGAAACGCGGTGTTAATGATTGTCCTTGTGCTCCTGGTGCTTGGAGGAAATCAGTTGATTACAGGGCTGTTCAGCAGGGTCACCGACAAACTTATTCTGGAAAACCATGAGCTCTATGCCCTGGAGGAGCTGAAAGGGGCATTGGATAAGATCCTGATCAGCGAAAACCGATACCTGGTCAGTCATAAGGATCTAAGGGCCTCCGTTGACAACGCAGACAGGAAGCTCATTGATTGCAGGCAATCACTATCAGAGGCCCACAAAGGTGCGATCTGGAACAAGGTTGAGCTAATGTTCAGTTCCATGAAGGAGAATACAGAGGTTCTGATCAGTTCCCAGACCGATCATGCGGCCATCCGGCACGTCATCTCCCACCAGATACTGGATATGATTAATGAAGTCGAACTGCTTATCAGTGAGACTGTTCATGAGATCAGCGAATACGAGTCCAGGAGCCGGACCGTAAAGCTTCACGGGACAATTACAATGGTTGTTTTCGGGGGACTGCTCATCCTTCTGCTGGCCATTGGGAGCTTCAGGTTTATCAAAGGTCTCACACGGCCGATTGAGCAACTTGTGGATGCCACCAGGAAGATCGGAGAGGGCGACAGAAATTTGCGGGTAGAGGTCGACTCCCGGGATGAATTCAGTCAGCTGGCCGATTCATTCAACTCCATGGTTAATGCTTTGAATAAAACCAGCATCTCTGAAAGATACCTTAGTAATATACTTAATAATCTGTACGGTGCCCTGCTGGTCACTGATGCTGAAGGCAGGATAAGATCCATCAATACCACAGCCTCCCGGATGCTGAAATATGTGGAGAGTGACATCATCGGTAAGGAGATTCTCTCCCAGTTTAATGATGAGGATCCCCCGGCAGGTTCAGGGCAAAAGGAGAAGCATGATCTGACCCTGCTATCAAAAAGGATAGCAAAAAAAACGGAGATGGTGGACAGGGAGGGTCATATCATTCCTGTCTATGTGACCTCGGTGGTGTTGAGAAATGGTGAGGGAGATCCTGAAGCAATGGTGGTGGTCGGACATGATCTGACGGAGGAGAAAGAGACTGAAAAAAAGATGGTGAAGCTCAGAAAGGAGCGGATGATTGCCATTAATGAGGCCCAGGAACTTGAGCGCCTGAGGATATCAAGGGACCTGCACGACGGACTGGGTCAGCGCTTAACGGCCATCTCCTATGCAGTAGAGAAGATTGTTGAGGAGGCAGCCGTTGATAATGATCTTGCAAAACGGCTGCAAGAGCAGGTAGGTACAGCCATCCAGGAGACGAAAAATATTGCTCAGAATTTAACCCCCATTGTGCTTAAGGATTTTGGACTGCCAGCTGCAATTGAGAACCTGGTTCAGCGGACAAACCAGCTTCATAAAACCCGGGTTATCTTCAATAGTTATTCATTCTCGGAGCGCATTGATGAAAAACTGGAGAAGGCAATTTTCAGGATCTGCCAGGAGGCCATTAACAACATCATCAAGCATGCCGGTGCCTCTGAGGCAACCCTGGAGCTCTACAGGGTGGAGGATATGGTTGTGCTGGTTGTGGAGGATGACGGGAGGGGATTTGAAATTGAGAAGTTGAATCAAAAAGAGGGGACAGAAGGGTTGGGTCTGATCAGCATAAGTGAACGGGTAAACGCATTCGACGGGGATCTTTCAATCAATTCGACTATTGGCACCGGCACAGAGATCGTGGTGGAGATCCCCTGCAGAAAAAGAGAGGTAAATGGAACGGGTTAGCATCATCATCGCCGATGATCATGAGATCATCCATAACGGGATCATTGATATCCTTAAACCCCTTGAGGATCTGGTGATTCTTGGACATGCCTACAACGGCAGGGAGGCAGTTGACAAGGCTCTGGAATTGAATCCGGATGTCATCTTTATGGATATTGCCATGCCTGAACTGAACGGCATAGAGGCCACAAGGCTTATTCGTGAAGAGAACGCTCATTCGAAGATCATTGCCCTGACCCAATACGAAGAGAGTGAGTATGTGGTTCAGTTTCTGGGTGCCGGGGGGAATGGATATCTCCTGAAGAACTCCAGGAGGGATGAGTTTAAAGCTGCCATAGAGGCGGTGCTGAAAAATCAACGCTACCTGAGTTATGAGTTGTCACACAGCCTGCTTGATTCGGTACTTCGAAAAGAGTCTCTGCCCCGGGATCAGAAGAGGGTTCACCTCACCCGAAGAGAGATAGAGATCATCAAAAAGATTGCAGACGAGAAGAATAACCAGGAGATTGCGGACGAGCTGAACATCAGCCTGCGCACGGTGGAGACCCACCGCAGGAACATCATGCAGAAGCTGGAGGCAAAAAGTGTGGTCAGCCTTCTGAAATATGCCTCTCAACACAAGATCATCGACCTGTAACCTGCCCTATTTCCAATAATGCCATAGTTTCTACGTGTATTCTGGTAGACAATTTACCATATAGATACGATTGCCAGCCTCGTGCCGAACCTCTATTTTTATGATCAAACTACAGTGCGTAACGTACTGTTCAAATCCTTAACATCATGAAAAGCAGAAAACTGTCACTTCTCTTAATTCCAATCTCCCTGGTTTTTATCCTTACCGCATGTAATACGGATGATCCACCGGTGGATGAGATGACCTTCATTGGTTCACAATCCTGTATGACATGTCATTCAGACAAATACAACGCCTGGATTGGAAGCGGTCATCCCTACAAGTTTACTGTGGTTGAGAATGGCGTTGAGCCGACATATCCTGCCGAAGCCAATAATTTCCAGAGTACCTGGATGGATGGTCTGGGCGATGGTTCACACAGCTGGAGCAATGTTGCCGGTGTCATTGGAGGTTACGGCTGGAAGGCCAGGTTCGTAGGTACGGATGGCCATGTGATCGGGTCAGGCGGAAGCTCGTTCAGCGCCGGGGCCGGACACAATCAATTCAATTTTTACGGAGGTGAAAACCACGGCTGGGTCGATTATGAAACCGCTAATATGGAGAAAGTTTATAACTACGGCTGCTTTAAGTGCCATACCACCGGTGGTGAAACTGAAGGTACCTGGCTGGCAGGTGTGGATGGTCTGGGAACATTTTCTGAAGGGGGGATAGGTTGTGAAAGCTGCCATGGCCCCGGAAGTCTCCATGTGGATGATCCGACAAAAGAGAACATAGACAGGGTGTATGAATTTGCACATGCAGATAACGCCATTGGTGGCCTCGAGGTGAACGGAACAGTGCAAACGCCTGATCCCGACGGGGACGATGTGATCTTCTTATGCGGAACATGCCACAACAGGGGCTATACAAATTCCATTGATTCAAAAGGAGGCTTTATCAAGCACCACGAGCAGTGGGATGAATTTGTAGTTACCAAGCACGGAGAGGGAAGTATGACCTGTACCTCATGTCACAACCCGCATGAGAGGACCATCTGGGATGGTGACGGCATTACAAAAACCTGCGCATCATGTCACCCCAACCAGGAGTCACATACTGCACACAGCGGAAGTGCAACCTGCGTGGATTGCCACATGCCCTATGCTGCAAAGTCGGGAACGACCATTGGGGAGAGTGGATACAGGGGTGATGTTCGCTCACACCTGATGGCCATTATTCCCAATACCGAGAGCATGTTCACAGCCGACGGATCGGCGGTTCGTGATGATGCAGAACGCAAGGCAGCATTAAGCCCTGCATTCGCCTGCCTGGGTTGCCATAACGATGATCCAAATGATAACATTTCAGATAAGACGCTGGAAGAGGCGGCCGCCGGGGCTGCAGATATGCACGCAGCTAAATAGGCACAATGCACTCTATTTGAAAAGACCTTCCGGGACTACCCGGGAGGTTCTTTTTTTTGGACTTATCCATACAATATCCATTAGCTTTACCCTTCTGCTTCCTGCCACATGAAATACCCTGCGCTGTTGCTTCTGCTTCTTTCCATTAACACCATTCACCTGTCAGCACAAAAGGGAGGGGTCGGGGGTATGGTGGTTGACATGGAATCGGGTGAGGGCATTCCATTCGCATCGGTTGCAGTTATCGATGCCAGTGACGGTTCACTGGTGAAGGGGGGGGTCTCTGACAATGCAGGTAAATTTGTAATTGAGGGTCTCTCCCATGGCAACTACCGCATCCTGATCTCTTTTATGGGCTATGAAACAGACTCCACGAACCTGGTCGAGCTTAACAGACTGACACCACAGGTTGATCTGGACCGGGTGGCACTCAGGGTTACAACCCTTGCCCTGGATGAAGCGGAGATAAAGGCCATGGCCCGTACATCCTCTTCCAGAATCGACCGGAAGGTATACAGGACGGCTGATTTTGAAACGGCAAAGGGGGGAACGGCCACAGATCTGTTGAACAGGCTTCCCTCCGTATCGGTCGATCCTGACGGGGTTGTATTGGTCCGGGGAACCGCAGATTTTATGGTATACCTCAACGGAAAAGCTACCCTGATGGAACCCTCCCTGTTGCTTGCACAACTCTCCGGCGATGCCATTGAGAGCATTGAGGTGATCACTGTACCCACTGCCAGGTACGATGCCCAGGGAAAGGGCGGGATCATCAATATCAATACCCGCACAAAAGGGACGCAGGGTCTGTCGCTCTCTGCCACTGCCCTCCTGGGGGGAGCCCCCTGGGGTAACCTCACCACCCCCTATGAGCAGTATCTGCAGAATGACAACCGGTACGGAGGAGCGCTCAACCTGATCTATACAAAAGAGCGGCTCTCCCTCTATGGCTCCCTCTACTATAACCACAGGAATGTGAACGGGCGAAGAGAGGGGGATGCGCGCCTGCTCCAGTCAGATGGCTCCTATTACCACATGGTGGCCAGTGGTGAAAAGCCGGAATGGTATGAGAACCATTCCGCCACCGCCGGCTTTGACTATGAAACAGAGCGGGGAGGGAATATTTCAGCCTCCTATTATTACGGACAACGAAAAGAGGGAAGGTCGGCCCTCTATCTCTATCACAATTTTTACGGTGATGTGGAGAAGGATCCCCTGCCTGGCATTCCGGTGGATGATGCGTGGATCTTCAACCCCAATACTGACAACCGTATTGGAATCTCACATGTGGCCAGTATCGACTACTCTTTCAGGGTGAACAGCTCCTCCGGTATCAGGATTTCAACCACCTATGAGCACGCTGGCTTAAGCCGGAAGCTGGACAATATGAATTTCAATTTTAATCCGCTTTCCGGATCGGTCGAAGCGCTGGAGGAGCACTTCAGGCAGACAGATGATACCCCGCTGGATGGGATCAGGCTGTCGGCAGCCTATGAAAAGGGGTTTGACAACGGGCACTCACTGGGGCTGGGACTTCAATCACAGTACCTGAAACAGGCAGGGCCGTTTACCTATGATACGCTGGATGTTGTCACCAATAGATGGGGCAGCTATGGTGATCTAGAGAACGCCATTGAGCTCTCCCAGGGGATCTATTCAGGATATTTTGATTATGCAGGGTATGTGGGAAAACTGGATTTCATGGCCGGGTTGCGACTTGAATATACCGACCAGCTACTTAACATCGACAATCCCGATTATTTCACCATCTTCGACCGGGAAAACAGACCCGGCTACAAGGTGAACCAGCTGGACTGGTTCCCCACCCTTCATCTGAATTATAACCTGACCGAAAAGAGCGGGATAACCTTTGCCGCCAGCCGGCGAATCAGCCGTCCGCCTACCAAAAACATGGCCCCTTTTCTCTACAGGAGACATTATGAGGTGTACCTGGTTGGTGATCCCTCCCTGAAACCGGAATACATGAATAACCTGGAGTTGTCCCTGGGCCGGGAGCTGGGAAACCAACGTGTTGACATTACCGGGTTCTACCGGAGGACAAACAATGCCATCTTCAGGGTAAATACCGTATACGAGGAGGAGAATGTCCTGATTCGCTCCTATACCAATTCGGGGAATACAACGGCCCAGGGGGCAGAGGTGGGTGCCAACCTGGTGGCCGGGGAGAGGGCAAAATTTTTCCTGGGAGGATCCCTGTACAATTACAGGATCGAAGCCGACATCTTTGGTTACCAGGAGGACAACAGCAGTACCAACTGGAGCCTGAAGGGAAATATGAACCTGATCCTGACCGGGAGCCTTAAACTAACAGCTGATTTTGAGATGAAGTCGGCCACTGTTACAGCCCAGGGCAGGAACGAGCTTTTCTACATGGCCAATACAGCCCTGAACTGGACTCCTGCCCGTCTCAGCGGCTGGGATTTTTCACTGAAGGTTCTGGACTTTCTCAGCTCCAATAACAGAGGGCTGAATACCCGTGCCTATGATGGTAACGGTGTCCAGATCTTTTTCCAGGAGACGCAGTATATTCGCCAGGGGCCCATTGCAGAGCTGGGTATCTCTTACGCCTTTAACTCCAATGGCAAGCCGGGGAAGAAGAGGAAAACCACCTTTGGAGATGAACAATTTTAGTCCCCCTCAACCACCACAAAGACATCTTCATTCCTCTTCTTCATAAGGAACTGTTCGCGGGCATACTTCTCCAGGTTGTCCTGGTCGGTGGTGAGTTCGTGAAGCCGGGTGGAGTCCTTTTCGATCTCCTCCATGTAGTACTCCCGGTCCGTTTCAAGCTGCCTGATCTCGGCCGACATCTTCATACGGTCCATCATGTTGTTCTGGTCGAAGAAGAACATCCAGACAGTGAACACCAGGATGGTGATCACATACTTGTTCTTCAGCCATGGCCATACGCTTGTTATGAATACTCTTATCTGCATACCGTTTGCCCGACACTGATCAACTTCAGTGTTGTAATGCATCAAAACTACAAAAAAACGCCCCCCGGCGGAAGGCGTTTTTTCAACATGAATATTTAACAGGCTTCCCGGCGGAGGTATATTGTACGACGAACCTATGCGAACGAAGTGAGGATCAGAGAGGAGTACAATATACCGTAGCTCTATTCATCGTCCATAAAGGCGTACCGGTAATCCTTGGGCGGTACGAAGTTCTCTTTGATGGTGCGGGGTGATACCCAGCGCATCATGTTGATCATCGAACCGGCCTTGTCGTTGGTTCCCGATCCGCGGGCACCGCCGAATGGCTGCTGTCCCACCACGGCACCGGTGGGCTTGTCGTTGATGTAGAAGTTCCCCGCACAATCGGACAGCTTGTCTGTCAGACACTCAATGGCATACCTGTCCTGCGCAAAGATCGCCCCGGTAAGTGCATACATGGAGGTGTTGTTCAGGATCTCCACCGTTTCGGGGATCTTGTCATCGGCATAGACATAGAGGGTCAGCACCGGTCCGAAGAGCTCCTCCTCCATGGTGATGTATTTGGGATCGGTGGTAAGGATCACGGTGGGTTCAATGAAGTAGCCTTCGCTCTTGTCATACCCTCCCCCGATAATCACCTCGGCCTCGGCATCCTTTTTGGCCCGGTCGATATAACCGGCCAGCTTGTCGAAGGTGGTCTCGTCAATGACGGCGTTAAAGAAGTTGTTGAAATCTTCCGGGGGCCCCATCTTAATTCCCTTGATCATCTTCTCCATCCGCTCCCTCACCTCGGGCCAGAGACTCTCCGGGATATAGGCCCTGGACGCAGCCGAGCACTTCTGCCCCTGGTACTCGTAGGCACCTCTGACCATGCCCACCACCAGTGCCTCGATATCTGCGGTGGGATGGGCGAAAATAAAGTCCTTCCCGCCGGTCTCACCCACGATGCGCGGATAGGATCTGTAGTTCTCGATGTTTCCGCCAATGGTCTTCCAGATTGTCTGGAACACACCGGTGGAGCCTGTGAAGTGGATTCCGGCAAAGTCGGGATGAGAGAAGATCTCATTTCCGGCCACCGGTCCCGATACAAACACCAGGTTGATCACTCCGGCCGGTACCCCCGCCTCCATAAAGGCATCCATCAGCACCTTGGCAGAATATACCTGTGTGTTGGAGCACTTCCACACCACCGTATTCCCCATCATGGCCGGGGCGGAGGGCAGGTTGCCTGCAATGGATGTGAAGTTAAAGGGGGTAAGCGCAAATATAAAGCCCTCAAGGGGACGCTGTTCCAGCCGGTTCCAGATCGCAGGAGATGAGATGGGCTGCTGTTCATAGATCTCTGTCATGTACTTGACATTGAACCGCAGGAAGTCGGCCATCTCACAGGCGCTGTCGATCTCGGCCTGCATGGCATTCTTACTCTGTGCGAGCATGGTGGCTGCATTGATGGTATCACCATAGGGCCCTGCAATCAGTTCGGCGGCCTTTAAAAAAATTGCGGCACGGTGTTCCCAGGAGAGTGCTGCCCACTTCTCTTTGGCCTCAAGGGCGGCCTTAATAGCCATCTGCACGTGGCTGGCATCTCCTTTGTGGTAGTGTCCCAGCAGGTGTTTCAGTTCATGGGGCGGGTGAATGGAGACAAGGTTATCGGTTCTCACCTCCTCCCCGTTGATGATCATGGGGATATCCATCACCTGTGATCGCAGTGTCTCGATCTCCTCTTTCAGCGTGGCACGTTCATGTGTACCCGGTTCGTAATTCCTGACCCGCTCGTTGACAGGATCCGGTACTTTAAATATTCCTTTTGGCATAACTATATGGGTTTAAATTGTGACGACACATACTTTGCACTCTGTTCAGCGTTTACAATCAAATGCATTGCGCCAAATATACACTCTTCCTCATCGTTCTGCCACATATTATACAGCAGTTTCCTGCGGGAAGATAGCACCAAAAAACTGCGGAATTACTGGGATTTCTCATGTTCACTCCACTTTTATCTTCTGTTCCCGATGTTTCATAACAGGTCAAAGGAGATTGACCCCCGCGCTTAAGTGATGATGCAACCCCCGGGTGGACCTCTCGGGGGGAAAATAAATGGAAAAAAAAGCACCACATGGGGTGAACAATTTCCTCCCCATTTCGTTATCTATATTAAGTCTAAATAAATAAGTTATTCAACACAAAAACGATTAAGATATGGCATTTCAACTACCCGAGCTTAATTACGATTACAACGCGCTGGAGCCCTATATCGATGCCCGGACCATGGAGATCCACCACTCGAAGCACCATGCAGCCTATACGGCCAATTTTAACAAGGCGGTGGAGAGTGCCGGACTTGAAGGGAAAAGCGCAGAGGAGATCTTTGCAAAAATCTCTTCAGCACCGGCTGCAGTTCGAAACCACGGGGGCGGTTTCTACAACCACAACCTCTACTGGTTGTCCATGGGACCCGGTGGTGACGGAACACCCACAGGGCCACTACTGGAGGCCATCAACAGCGCATTCGGATCGTTCGATGAGTTTAAAACAAAGTTCTCTGCCGCCGCTGCAACCCAGTTCGGCTCTGGCTGGGCCTGGCTGGTGAAGCAGGACGACGGTTCGCTGGTGATCTCCTCCACATCCAACCAGGACAATCCACTGATGGATGATGCCGAAGTTCGCGGAACCCCGCTAATGACCATCGATGTGTGGGAACACGCCTACTACCTGAAGTACCAGAACCGCAGGCCCGACCACATTGAGGCTTTCTGGAATGTGATTGACTGGGAAAGGGTTGCAGCAAGATTTTAATGACAACACGAATCAATTTTTCATAGCAGTAGTTTAGTTAGTTGGTTATTTATGGAGGGGCGCTTCGAAGGGAGCGCCCCTCTCTTTTTGGTGAGTGGCTCAGATGGCCGCCCTCTCCACCTCCCGCAGAACGCGGGTGAGGTTTCCTCCCCATATCTTTTTGATCTCACGGCGGCTGTACCCACGCCTGACCAGGGTCAGGATGGTGATTGAAACAGACATTATCGGGAGAAATATTTCTCTTAAATAATTACCGGTGAAAAAAGACGGGATATCAAATCCCAAACTCCGGATCGATCCGGCCTGCCATAAAACGCTCCAGGAGGGAGTCGTCATTGATCTCTTTTGAGAGGGAGGCAATGGTCTCCATCGGCACATCGTAAAGGTCCAGCACCAGCAGTCCGTCCAGCGCATCATTGAACTTGGGGTCCAGGTTGAACCCGATGATCTTCCCGTTCAGTTTGAGATAGCGTTTGAGCAGGATGGGCATGGCATAATCGTTGGGCTCCACCTCCTTGATAAACCGGTCAAACTTATTCAGGTCATCGGCGGCCTCCAGGATGATCTGCTCGTCCACATTGTATCCCGGAACATTGTAGCGGGTCCGGGGCCTCACATTGCGGGCCAGCTTTGCATCCCAGTTGTGCTCCCTGATGTACTGCATGATCAGTCCCCGGGAGAACTGTGAAAAGTTGTTGCTGATACTCACAGGTCCGATCAGGTAGCGGTAATCGGTGTGCTTCAGCAGGAAGTAGAGGATCCCCTTCCAGAGCAGGAACAGCGGCATGGGCCTGCGCTGGTAATCCTCCACGACGAAAGAGCGCCCCAGTTCGAGGGACTGCCTCAGGGTGGGGATCAGGCGGCGGTTCATCCGGAAAAGACTTTGCAGGTAAAAACCTTTGATCCCATACCTGCGGAGGATCTCATTGCCCTTCCCCACACGGTAGGCCCCCACGATCCGCAGCTCCTTGTTGTCCCACACAAACAGGTGGTTGTAATAGAGGTCATACTCATCAATATCCATGGAGCGGTTGGTCCCCTCCCCCACGGCCCTGAAGGTGATCTCCCTGAGCCGCCCCAGCTCATTCATAATGTAAGGGATCTCCATGCTGGGCGTGCAGAACACATCGAACTGGTCGCTTGAGAAGAGGGTATACTCCTCCCTGATTTTACCGATCTCATCGATAATCAGCTGAGGATTCACCGGATCGGCAACAGGCTCCACCCTGGAGCCCCGGTTAATACGCGGCCTGAAAAATTTCTTCACCTCAAGCACCGAACCCAGGGCATAGGTCCTTGCCCTCAGGTAGCGCCCGTATACACTGACATCTCTAAAGGCATCCTGCTCCTTTACCGAGATGGGATTCCCCACCCTGATCCGGATCTTCTTGTGTTTCTTATTGAATACCTCGGCCGGAAGACGAACGGTTCTTAAAGAGGGGTGGATCAGTCCAAGGATATGGAACAACCTGGAGTTGGTTCCCTGAAAATAGACAGGCACCACCGGAACCCCTGCCCTTTTTATCATCTTCATGGCTGTGTACTGCCATTCGCGGTCGCTGATGCCATAGTTATCCTCATTGTAGCTTGACACCTCCCCCGCGGGAAATATCCCCATAGCCTTCCCCTCCCGGAGGTGTTCCAGGGCCATTTTTATGCCTATGATGCTGGAAGCGGCATCCTTCCTTCTCTCGAAGGGATTCACTGGGAGCATGTACTCAGAGACCGGCTCCATCTTATTGAGGATGAAATTGGAGAGCACCTTGATGTCGGAGCGGTGATTCTCCAGGATCTTGATCAGCAGCATACCGTCAATTCCCCCGAAGGGATGGTTGGATACGATAATAAAGGGCCCCTCCCGGGGGATCTTCTTCAGCTCCTCTTCATTCACTTCATACTCCAGCTGAAGCTTTTCGATAAGTGCATCGATAAAGTCCATCCCCCGATGGTGGCTCACCTCATTGTACAGTTTGTTGATCTTGTTGATCCTCAGAGCGGTCATCAGGATCCTCGCTGCACTGGCACCGCCAAAGCGTTTTAGCCTGGCGGCCTTCATAAATTCCTCTGTCTCGATCAGTTTCAAGGTAGTTGTTCTTAGAGCGGTCGTCCTATTATACGATCGCTTTTTGCAAAGATACATAAAGTAAGATTTCTTCTATCTTTACTGTTTATGAAACGAACACACATGCTCCTGCTGGCAATGCTCTCTGCGCTGCTACTCTCCATCCCCTTCTTCCGCTGGGGAACAGGGTTGTTGCTGTTTGTTGCTTTCGTTCCGCTGCTCTTTATTGAGGATGCAATAACAAAAAGAAAACGGAAAGTCACCAGTCACCAGTCACCAGTCACCAGTCACAAAAACGGTTGGGTTACCGGGTACACCATCCTTGCCTTCGCCCTTTTTGTAGGGATGACCACCTACTGGGTCTATTTTGCCACCTGGGTGGGTATTGTGGCCTCTGTAATTTTACATACCCTTTACATGACCCTTACCTTCTGGCTGTTCCATTTCACCAAAAGAAGGTTGGGCGACCGCCTGGGTTATGCTTCGCTGGTGGTCTACTGGCTCACCTTTGAGTTCCTCTACATCAGGGCCACTGTCAATTTCCCCTGGTTGATCCTGGGGAACGGATTTGCCAATGACATCGCACTGATCCAGTGGTACGAGATCACCGGGGTGCTGGGCGGATCGCTCTGGGTACTATTGATGAACCTGGCCATCTTCAAACTGGTGAAAAACTGGATGAAGGAGGGCAGGCTACCTGTAAAAGAGGCGCTCAAGGTCAACCGCTCCCTCGCGCGGCAAATCAGCTGGGTGGTGGCGCTTCTTATGATACCCATGCTGGTCTCTGTAATACGCTACCTCACCTACGAAGAGAAGCAGGACCCCTACGAGATTGTTGTGATCCAGCCCAATATAGACCCCTACCAGAAGTTCGCCGAGATGCCGCAGAAGATGCAGACCGAATTCTTCCTGCAACTGGCCGATTCACTGGTTACTCCACAAACCGATTATATCGTCGGACCTGAGACCTTTATCAACAACAGTGTCTGGGAGGAGAGGATCAGCAACCATCCGGAGGTGCAGAAAATGAGATCTTTCCTGGCCGGGTATCCACGTGCCAAACTGGTCATGGGGGCGACAACCTACAAATTGTATAAAGAGCCTTCGGAGTACACCTCCTCAAGCCGGCCCATCCGGGGAGGAAAATTCAGGTATGACAGTTTTAACAGCGCTTTTCAGCTGGATTCGTCAGGGACCATCCCCATCTATCACAAATCGATGCTGGTAACCGGGGTGGAGCACATGCCCTACACCAAACTGCTGGGATTCCTGGAGAAACTGACCGTAAAGCTGGGCGGGGCTTTCAGAAGTCACGGGAGACAGCAATTCCGTGAGGCGTTTCTCTCCCCGCAGGACTCCACCAGGGTGGGACCGGTGATCTGCTGGGAGTCGGTCTTCGGAGATTACGTCACCGACTATGTGGGTGATGCGGGGGCCCACTTCCTCTTTATCATCACCAACGACGGCTGGTGGAGAAAAACCCCGGGCCACAGGCAGCACAACGCCTATGCCAGGCTGCGGGCCATCGAGACCCGCCGCAGCATTGCGCGCAGTGCCAACACAGGAATCAGCTCCCTGATCAACCAGCGCGGACAGGAGCTTGACCGGATCGGTTGGTGGGTCCGTTCAGGCCTCAGGGGAACCCTCAACAAAAATGACCACCTCACCTTCTATGTGCGGCACGGCGACTTTGTGGGGCGCATCGCTACACTACTCACAGTCATCCTCCTGCTCTACACGCTGGTGGCCCGGTTTGTCAGACGCTAAGT
>JBDLIQ010000106.1:0-13729 GCA_039714775.1 Bacteroidota bacterium | reverse complement strand
CATGAGGTTATGTGTTTAATAACCGGTGTAACTGCCTTCGTGAAGCGTGCTAAATTTGTACTTTTGGGCATCTTAATCAGCACAGCAAGATCAGCATATGATGACTCCGGAAGAATTTAAAGCAGCAGTGGCCGAGGGGATCCCATCCTCCCTTCCAGCCGGGAAACCTTATGACCCCTCCCTGAACCATGCACCAAAGCGCAGGGATCTGCTCTCCCCCGGGGAGAAGCAGCTGGCCATACGCAATGCGCTCAGGTACATTCCTCAGGAGCACCATGCCACACTGGCCGCTGAGTTTGCTGCGGAGCTGGAGCGATATGGAAGGATCTATATGTACCGATACAGGCCGGATTATGAGATCGGTGCCAGGTCCCTCGATGCTTTTCCACACCAATCGGTTCAGGCTGCGGCTGTTATGCTGATGCTATCCAATAACCTGGACCATGCCGTGGCCCAGCACCCCGATGAGCTGATCACCTACGGGGGAAACGGGGCGGTGTTTCAGAACTGGGCCCAGTACC
This sequence comes from Bacteroidota bacterium, assembly GCA_039714775.1. Taxonomy (GTDB): domain Bacteria; phylum Bacteroidota; class Bacteroidia; order Bacteroidales. Next base: position 13,208 of record JBDLIQ010000106.1, on the reverse strand, counting down.
GCCTTGCCATGAAATACCTATCCGAGATGACCGACGAGCAGACCCTGGTGCTCTATTCAGGTCACCCGATGGGCCTCTTCCCTTCACACCCGGATGCACCCAGGGTGGTGGTGACCAACGGGATGGTGATCCCCAACTACTCGGGACAGGATGATTATGAGCGGATGAATGCGCTGGGGGTGACCCAGTATGGTCAGATGACGGCCGGATCGTTTATGTACATTGGTCCCCAGGGCATCGTACACGGAACCACCATCACGGTGATGAATGCAGCGCGGCTGAAACTGGAGGGTGATGGGGGAATGGCCGGAAGGATCTTTGTCACCTCGGGACTTGGCGGAATGTCCGGGGCACAACCCAAGGCGACTGTGATTGCCGGAGGGATCTGTGTGGTGGCCGAGGTGAATCCCAAAGCCATTGCCACCCGCCATTCACAGGGCTGGGTTGATGAGGTCTACACCGACCTGGAGAAGCTTGCCGGCCGCATGGAGGAGGCGCGGGGTTCGAAGGAGGCGGTTTCGCTGGCCTACCAGGGGAATGTGGTGGAGCTGTGGGAGTATTTTCTGGAAAAGGGGATTGATGTGGAGCTGGGTTCGGACCAGACCTCACTGCACAATCCCTTCTCGGGGGGCTACTATCCTGCCGGGATGAGCTTCGATGAGGCAAACCGGATAATGGCAGAAGAACCTGAAAAGTTCAGAGAGGCAGTCTATGCATCCCTCCGCAGGCATGTAAATGCTGTAAACGGGTTGACCGACAGGGGGATGTATTTCTGGGATTACGGGAATGCCTTCCTGCTGGAATCGGGCAGGGCAGGGGCCGATGTTTTCATGGGTGACGGCACCTACCGTTACCAGTCCTACGTCCAGGCCATCATGGGCCCCCTCTTTTTCGATTACGGATTCGGACCCTTCAGGTGGGTCTGTACATCTTCCGATCCGGCCGACCTGGCTGCCACCGACCGGATCGCACTGGAGGAGCTGGAGCTGCTTGAGAAGCAGGTACCTGATGAGATCAGGGGTCAGCTCAGGGACAACATACACTGGATCAGGGAGGCGGAGCGCCATCACATGGTGGTGGGCTCGCAGGCCAGGATCCTCTATGCAGACAGTCAGGGAAGGATTGCCATAGCGCGTGCCTTTAACAAAGCGGTTCGTGAGGGCAGGGTCTCGGGACCTGTGGTGCTGGGACGGGACCACCACGATGTCTCAGGCACCGATTCGCCCTACAGGGAGACCTCCAACATATACGATGGCTCCGCCTTTACAGCCGACATGGCGATTCACAATGTAATCGGCGATGCGTTTCGTGGCGCCACCTGGGTCTCAATCCACAATGGAGGTGGTGTTGGATGGGGTGAGGTGATCAACGGCGGATTTGGAATGGTGCTTGACGGGAGCGAAGCGGCAGAGAGGCGGCTGGAGATGATGCTGCACTGGGATGTGAACAACGGGATTGCCCGCAGGAGCTGGGCCAGGAACGAGGGTGCCATCAGCGCCATCAGGCGGGAGATGGAGCGAACCCCCGGACTGCAGGTGACCCTTCCCAACCTGGTGGATGAGAGGCTTCTGAAGGACCTTTAAAGTGTAGGAAGCCTTAAAAAAGTCAAGGTTAAAAGCAAAGACAAGCTTAAATAAATCAAGGTTACTCTTCAAAGATGATCGAGTAGGGCTTGCTGATGGCCTCTTCGAGCTGGAACAGGGCGATGTTACGGGAGAACCTGGCTTGCTCCTTTCCTTCAAAGAAGAGCAGGATGGTGGGGATGGTGAATACCCGGTACTGTCCGGCCAGTACGGGGCTCTTATCGGTATCGATATACCCGAACCGAATTTTAGGGAACTTCTCTTTCAGGAGTTCAGCCACCTTGGGTTTCAATACCTTACATACATTGCATGAGTCGTTGGAGAAGTAGAGCAGGAGCCCCTGCTCCTGGTCGATCATTCTGTTCAACGCGTCGATGTTATAGATTGGTTCCATGGTATTCTATTGATATGCTCGTTCGTTATGTTGATCCCGGATGATGTTAATCCCACATGATGTTAATCTATTCCTGGCATTTCCCATTAATACTCTCCTTCATTGAGCATCACCAGTGTGCAGGAGTTGACCGGCTCAATGCCCTTGTTCTTCAGCTTTGCCATGAACTCCGGATTGACCGTCCCCGGGTTGAAGATCACCCGCTCGGGTTTCAGTGAGATGACGTAATCATAATAGTCCGACTGCCTGGAGGAGCCGAGGTAGATGGCGACGGTGTGTACATCCTCGATATGCGGTTTCCCCACCAGGATCTCCTTCTCTTCGATCAGGCCGTCCCTGAAGCCAACCGGAACCACCTCCTCGTCATTGCGCATAAGGCTCTTTACGGCTTTATGAGAAAACCTGATTGGATTGGGGCTTGCGCCCAGGACCACTGTCTTACCGTTCTTCATCCCTCCAGAAGAGTCGTTGTTATTTTAGTAACAAAGATATGCATTTAACCTGATCAAATAACATGGTTGAGCCCTCCGGAGTTCACAAATTGAGCCATTACAAAGAAAACGGTTAGGAAGTCAACAGCTTAGTGGATTAATACCACCGCGTAGGCTGAAACACCCTCTTTGCTTCCTGTAAACCCAAGACCCTCCTCTGTGGTGGCTTTTACGGAGACCACGCTCTCTTCAACCCCCAGGTGACGGGCGATCTCTTTGCGCATGTCAGGGATGTATGGTTTGATTTTGGGTTCCTGGAGACAAACGGTGGAGTCGATGTTTCCAATACTGTATCCATGCTCCTTGACTATTTTGGCAGTTTGCCGGAGGAGCAGGGTGCTGGCAATGTTTTTGTATGCAGGGTCGCTGTCGGGAAAATGTGTTCCTATATCGCCCAGGGCAGCTGCTCCCAGCATCGCATCACATATGGCGTGGATGAGTACATCCGCATCGGAATGGCCCAGGGCTCCCTTCTCATAGGGGATCTCAACACCTCCTATCCGGAAAGGAATCTCTTTTTCGAGACGGTGTACGTCATATCCGAACCCAACCCGCATAATAGTTGAAAGTTAATCACCAGTCACCATTTACAGGGTGAACCCAAGGGTAAACCGCAGGGTGTTGGCAAGTGGACTGCTGTTAATGCCGGTGGTTGGAATCAGGTAGGAGAAGTCGAGGGCAAAGACATTCAGTTTCAGTCCGATCCCAACTGTAACATACTTCCGGTTTCCTTTGGTGGAGTGCTCATGGAAATAGCCGGCCCTGAGGGCAAACTGGTTCCTGTACCAGTACTCCAGTCCGGCGCTGTAGGCAATCTCGTGAAACTCTTCGGAGACGACGCTGTAACTGCCGTCTGATTTAAGCGCTCCGGGTGCATCGTAGAAAGACTGAAACATGCCTCCCACAACAGATCCGGGGGCCGCTCTTCCGCGCTCAACCACCAGGTCTCCACCATCATCAACCGAATCCGCAAAATAGACAGGCGGAGTGGGAACCAGCAGCTTGTTCAGGTCCAGGTGCGCTGAGATGGAGTTGTAGTCATCAATGTTGTAGGTGAACCGCCCGCCTAACCTCAGGTTGGTGGGAACCGGAACTTTCCTGGCATCTGCTGTGTAGGACATGGGGGTCCCCATGTTGGTGAGGACGGCACCCACTGCCCACTCTCCGTCACTTGTCCCCACATTCATGTCATCATGGTAATAGAAGCCCAGATCGGATGCGAATGAGATCCCGGGTTGTGTCTCCTGTCCGTTAACCGTCTGTCCGGCAGTGAGGTTAGAGTAGATAAATCTGAATGTAATCCCCCCGGAGAAGTTGTCGGTAAAGAGCCTGGAGTAGCCGGCATCCAGCGCAAATTCGCTGGGATTGACCTGCATGATCGTATTTCCTGAATAGTCGGTAAAAGTGATGTTCCCCAGCGAAAAATAGCGCAGCGATCCGCTCACCACCTGCTGGTCTCCCAGGCGATAGTAGCCTGTAAGGTATGCCAGGTTGATATCGGGAACCAGGTTTCTGAGCCAGGGTGTATAGGAGATGGCAAATCCACCTGCATCTTCAATAAAAGCATACTTTCCAACGTTCCAGTGCTGAGAACTCACATCGGGTGTGGTGGCAGCGCCCACATCACCCATGGCCCCTGACCTGGAGTCGGGAGAGATGGTTAAAAACGGTACCGAAGTGTGAATGGCGTTCAGAAGTGCCTCTCCAACAGCATCGGAAGTTTGACCGGAAACATTCACTGATAAAAACAACAATGATCCGGTAATCAGTGCTACATACCCGTATCTCAATACTTTACGCATCTATTCAGTTTTGGTATTCAAATATAAAATAATTTCGGCAATGTGCCGTCATTTTCATGACATATAAAGTACGTAAGAAAGTGTGGTTTAGTATGTAATTATGCAATAAAACAGGTGATTTTAATCCAGCAGGATCAGTTTTCCGCTGTTGGTAGCCACTTCGCCCTCCTCCGTACTGAGTGTGGCGCGGTAGATATAGATCCCCCCGCCCAGTTTTGCACCTCCCGAACTGGTCCCGTCCCACGGCAACGGTTCCAGCCTGTAACCGGCTGAGTAGACATCCCTTTCGATGATCCGGACCACCTCGCCAGAGAGGTTGTGGATGGTCACCACCACCTTCATGTTCTGGTCGGGCCGGTTGTGTTCGATGCTGAACAGCGTCTGGTCGAAAAAGGGATTGGGGTAATTGAACAGTTCTTCAAGCAGCATCTCTTCCGATTCAATCACCAGGAACCTGATGCGCTCTTCTGTCGAGTTGTTGTGGATGTCCCAGATCTTCACTGTAATCTCATGGGTGCCCTCCTCCAGGTTGCTGTATGGATAGAGAATGGTGCCGGAGTTGTAGCTGTTTGTGTTTGACTGAAAGAGGTCGTTGAGGATGATGCCACCCACCCGGTTTCCGTCCAGGATGGCAGTAAGGTCATGGCCGATCCCGTTTCCGGTGGTGTTGATCCCGTAGTTGTCGCGGGCGTATACCAGCAGGGAGGGATGGGCATCGGTGATGCCTCCCGGGAGGAAGAAAGAGTCGTTCATAAAGAGCTCCACTACGGGAGGTTCAAGGTCAATGGCATTTTCCGTTCCGATTCCACCTACATTGAAACCTTCATAGGATCCATGGGCATCCACCAGTGAGTCATTGCTGTAATAACTGATCTTGCCCGGACCGTAGGCATAGTTGATGTCTTTGGGGACGTAGAACTTGAATGAGAACTTTCCATTGGTGACCGTGGCTTTTCCGCTGTAGAGAATGCTGTTGCGGCTCTTGAAGCTCCACTGAGGGGTGTCATCATTTGAAAGGGTCTCCACAAGCCTCTCCTTATCAAAAACTTTGGGGTATACCGTACCGTTGAACTGCTCCAGGGCTGCACCCTCTTCAGTCTCCAGGTGCCCCGATACAGTGACCCAGTCAAAGGCCGAAAGGGTATCTTCCAGGAGCTGAATATCTGTCCCGTTCAGAGAATCGGTCACCACCCTGTGTTCGGGGTATGACAGGCGCATGGAGGGATCCCCCAGCAGGGTGAAATTGAGCTTGTTGATTCCTGCCCCTGTGTTATTTTTACTGTAGGCGATGATGTCTCCCAACCGGTAATTCTGCAGGTTTTCATCTTTTTCAAAGACCACCTCATAGAAGCGCTCATTCAGCACATGGTTGGGTCCCGAATAGACCAGCCTGGTGGTGGTGAACAGGCCGATCCCCCCGCCCTGTGGGTTCAGAAGAACCTGCTCCCCGGCCGATGTCTTCTCTGCATCCATGACCGGGTCATATTCGTCATACCTGCTGAATTCACAGGTGGCGGTCATAAAGAGGGGCAGCATCTCCCCATTGCTCCAGGAGTTGATGTCGTTGATCGTAACCACCTGCTCGTGGGCCAGTCCGGCCGGTCCGCCGTGCCCGGTATAGTTAACGATCAGCGCACCCCGGTTCACCTGGTCATTGATGGCCCTTACCACATCGGGATAACGAAACCCGGTGGCCGATTTCTCCTGGGGGTATGCATCCAGGAATATCTTATTGAGGTTGTATGCAGGGTAGCGGTCATTCACATACCTGGCCAGCTCATCGGACTGTCTCATGTGGATGTTTGAGTCCTCATCATCCCCTATGAAACAGAGTTGGTTACGCCAGCTTCCCTGGCTGATCAGGCTGTCATAGGCAATGATCTTTTCAACCACCAATTCCGCCTCATCAACGGTTGAGACCGGGAGCCGGCCGATACCGATATCAAGCAGTCCGCTGGCGAGGGATTCATCCGTATCCAGGAATCCGAAGAAATCATCGGAGACAAAGGAGCGGGTAGGAGCGAGTGAGTTGTTGGACTGGTAGGTAAGGATCAGGTTGGGGTTGCCTGGTTTTTCGGGATCGGTTCGGTTGGCAAATGTTCCGTCGCCGAAGAGCAGGAGGTAGCGGCAGTAGCTGCTTACTCCGCCGGAACGGTCATAAAACATCTTCATGAAATTCCGGATGGCAGTTACGTCGGGGGTTCCCGAAGAGAATTCATTAAATACCTGTTGCTGAAGCACAACGGCCACCTCCAGCTGGTCGTGCCTCTCCCTGTGGCTGGCCAGTTTCGTAGCCTGCTCCAGGAAAATTTCAGGAGTGACAATGACCATGTCGGGATGCTGCAATCCATGAAGATCCTGGTTATCCACGACCCCGACCCCCTCCCCGGAATATCCGGGTGTCGGGAAATCCCCACCTGGCCTGAAGGCAACAAACTCCCGGATCTGGTTGGTGGCCAGGGTGAACAGTGCATCACCCCCGGATTGGGTGGCTGGAATGCGCAGCGGTGATGATGGATCGGTCACATCCCAGATTTCGGTTTCACCTCCCTGGCCGAGTTGGAAGTGTGACACATTACCGGGCCCTGCACTCCTGCTCTCCCTGAAGGAGAGCTCATCCATAGCCTCCATGCTGAGGTTGCAACGCCCGTTCAGGGTCATGTGGTTGAGCCAGCCTTTGGAATCTGAATCGGGCCTGTTGTATTCAAGGGTCACTGTGATATCGCCCTGTCCGGGCGTGGTTTCGAATGTCTCCCTGCTTTCGTATGCGTAGGTGGAGGTGTAGTGACTCAGGTCGGTCGAGTTGATGGAGATGCTACCCAGCTGCTGGTTGTTGACACCTACCTGGAAATCTGTGGTCTGACCTGACCGCGCTGCCACAGTCACCCCTATTTTCACCGGTTCACCGGCTATTCTGCCAGGAATCTTAAACGGATAGTGGTTCTCCAGGTTCACACTGAATTCATCGCCGTACCACTCCTTCCCTGAATTGATCAGGTTGTAGCGCTCCTCTTCGAAATGGACCCTGTAATCGTAACCGGTAACTGTATGGGTGGCCGCTTCGCTGCTCAGGGTCGCCTCGCCGGGCGCCACCGATGCGCCTTTGCTGTCGGTCAGGAAGTAGTATCCCTGGTGGGAATAGTGATGCAAATTGTGAAGGAAGAGCGACTCCTCTTCACTGTACTGCCAGCTTACCGGACCCTCTGCATAAAAGAGGATGTGGTCACCGGGGCCGAACATGCCGTCTCCCCCCTTTTCCATCTGCACGGGGAGAGGTGACAGGTCATCTACATGCCCCAGGGAGTATCTCTCGGAAAGAGGCCTTGCACCTGTCCCGTAGACCCTTACCGATGCAGGGTTCTGCATTCCCATCTCCTGAAGCTGTTCATAGGTAAGCTTATGCATGCCGCTCTGCTTTACCGACACCCTGTACCATGCTCCGTCGGCCAGCACCGAGTTACCTGACCAGGAGTCCGCTTTGAAAATTTTAAGCGGTGCAATCGCCATCTTTTGCTCAATCCGTATTGTGAAATCATCCACCCGTTCAACCCCTCCCGAGCCATTCCGGATAAATGGAAGGATCCTGATCATCACAAAAGATTGCCGTGCCTCTCTGACCAGCGAATATTCAATGAGTGGTTGGTTTTCCAGGTGAAGGGTGGAGATACCGGAGAGTTCACCCGGTTCAACAGGGGAGGTCTTGTTAACATCCAGATAGGCAACAGGGATCATCCCTTCATGGTCCCACGCAATCTTTTTGCTGAAATAGGGTAACGTATTTTGCCCATCCTCGTATAATGCATGGAGAAAAGAGAGCCGGCCATGGGAATCATTCCATTTAATGACAACAGATTCGGTCTGTCCCTGCATGACTGCAGGCAGCAAGAGGAAGAGGATGATGGCCAGCTTGTTCACTCGAAATATATTATGTTTACCTGTTTTAATATGGTACGGCTTGCAACAATCATATGTTTGAAACCGTTGATTTGTCGTTGATACTATAACGGAACAACCAATTCATTGTTGTCGTGCAGCTATGAATTGAGTTAGGCAGTTAGGTAGTTAAGTAGTTAAGTAGATAGTAGTTAGGTAGTTAGACAGTTGGATAGTTAGGTAGTTAAGTGGTTAGGTAGTTGAAAAATAAAGGGTTACATATAAAAATTGGGGTGGTGTCGGGGTTGTTGATCCTGGCTTCAGCCGGGGGTGTGGCACAGGATGCGGCCATGTCGCAGTTTTATGCCAACCCGCTCTACATGAATCCTGCCATGGCGGGGGTGGAGGGACCAACCAAGGTTTACCTGAGCTACCGAAACCAGTGGCCCGGAGCTGCCAACCCCTATTCAACATACCATGCCTCCTTTGAACAATACATGGATGCCCTTCAGGGCGGAGTCGGGTTGCATGTGATCAATGACAGGCAGGGAGGGGGCATCTACAATACCATCTCTCTGGATGCCATCTATGCATACCACCTGAAGGTTACCCGCAGACTGATGGTGACAGGTGGTTTCCAGGCTTCGGTGGGGCAACGAAGTATGAACCCGGACGGACTGGTGCTCCCCGATGAGCTGACAGGAGTGCCAGGCTCTACTCTCAGCGGGTATTCAAAGTTCTATCCCGATTTTGCGGTGGGATTTGGCGCTTTTTACAAGAATATATACGGTGGTATTGCAACCCATCACCTGCATCAGCCCTATATGTCCCCTTCGAAGGACCCAAATACAAAACTATCGAGACGGTACTCTTTCCATGTGGGTGCCATGATCCCGGTGTATGAAAAAAGATTGGGCAAGGAGATATTGCAACTCTCCCCCAACCTGGTTTTTCTGCAACAGGATATTTATCAACAGATCAATTGGGGTCTGGAGGTGCATTTCAGGAGTCTGATGGGAGGGGTATGGTTCAGGCAGGACCTCCTGTTTTCGTATGGCACCATGATCTTCTCAGTGGGCTATGCCAGAGAACAATTCAGATTCCGTTACAGTTACGATGCTAAATTGTCCTCTCCCGATCAGCATATTCCAAGCATGGGAGCCCATGAATTTTCCATGGGAATAGTTTTTGAAAACCTTTATAAATCAACGAAACGCAGGGCAATAAAAAGTCCTAAAATTTAGTTACCTTTGATAGAAGTTTTTATATTAGCCATGATTATATACCATAGAAAAACCAACAATGCCATGAAAGTGATGATGAGAGTGATTCCGGTTTTACTTGCCGTTCTGATGATTGCAGGCTGCAGTAGTAGGGATACAACCTCTTCCGGAAAAGAGTCAACCACAACAGGTTGGGCATATAATGATCCGGAAAATGGCGGATTTGAAGTGAAAGCTGCAGTTGAACAGGAGACTGGACCCGGACTGGTACTGATTGAAGGTGGTACTTTTACCATGGGAAAAGTGCAGGATGATGTGCTTTACGAATGGCATAACATTCCCCGCAGGGTTACATTAAGTTCATTTTATATGGACATAACAGAGGTCAGGAATATTGACTACAGAGAATATATTCACTGGCTGAACCGCGTATTCGGGATGAACAATCCACAGGTGGTCCGGGCAGCCCGTCCTGACACACTGGTATGGAGGGATCCCATGGCTTACAATGAGCCTTTTGTGGAGTACTACTTCCGGCACCCCTCATTCAATGAGTATCCTGTTGTTGGAGTGAACTGGCTTCAGGCCAACGATTACTGTATCTGGAGGACGGACCGGGTGAATGAGATGTCGCTGGTTAACATGGGCCACATTGAGCTCTCCACCGATCAGCAGGATGAAAGGAACTTCAATACGGAAGCCTACGTTAATGGGCTTTATACACCCAATATCATCGAACCCATCCCGAGCCTGAACCCCAATGTGGAATCGAGGCTGGTTTCTATGGAGGATGGAATTCTTTTACCCAAGTACAGGCTGCCCACCGAGGCAGAATGGGAATTTGCAGCCCTCGGTCTCATCGGGAACACAGTTGATGAACTGATATGGGAGCGGAGAACCTACCCATGGGATGGCCACAACATCAGGAATTCAGATCCACGGGAGATGGGTCGTTTTCAGGCCAATTTCGTTCGCGGAAAGGGCGACATGATGGGTATGGCCGGTAGCCTGAATGACGGAGGATCGGTTACGGTCCCTGTTACATCCTACTGGGCCAATGACTATGGGCTCTATTGTATGGCCGGAAATGTGAACGAGTGGGTGGCTGATATTTATCGTGCCATGTCCTACCAGGATGTGTCCGATTTCCGTCCCTACCGGGGGAACCAGTTTGATAAGCTTTCCAAGGATGCCAATGACAGTCCCATGATTGATAGCCTGGGCCGGCTGCAACGCGAGTTTATTGATGAAACAGATGCGGAAGGACGGCACAACTACAGGAGATCCGATTACAGGAACTACCGGGATGGTGATGTGGAGTCTGTTTACGAGAGCGGGGCAAACGATCCGGGAAAAGTTGATTTCAAAGAGGGATCGGGTTCCATGTATGTAAGTGATAATAACGACATGATGTCTTTGATCAACGACAACGTCAGGGTTTATAAAGGCGGATCCTGGAAGGACAGAGCCTACTGGCTGAGTCCCGGGGAGCGCCGGTACCTGATCGAAACCGAGGCGAGGGATGACCTGGGTTTCCGTTGTGCCATGATCAGGGTCGGGACACCAACCGGATTTTAAAAAAAAATCACCTGATATTGAGAGGCTGTTTCGTACCGGAACAGCCTTTTTTTTAGAGATGCCCTAAGATGACCCTGGAATCATTGCATAACGAATTTCTTCAATCCAGAGGAGTATGCACCGATACACGTCAGGATGCAGAGGGAACCCTCTTCTTTGCACTGAAGGGGGAGAGGTTTGACGGGAACAGGTATGTCCCGGATGCACTCAGGGCAGGCTGCCGCCTGGCCGTCACCGATTCAACATCACATGAAGGAGAACCCGGAATCCTGGTCACCCCCTCTCCACTGAAACTGTTGCAGGAGTTGGCCACATTCCACCGCCGGAAAGTTTCACCAATAGTCCTGGCCATCACCGGATCGAACGGAAAAACCACCACAAAAGAGCTGGTTTCTGCTGTCCTGTCGAAACGATATAATGTACTGGCTACTAAAGGAAACCTGAACAACCACATTGGTGTTCCGCTGACCCTTCTCTCCCTGGACGATGAGGAGGTGGCGGTAATCGAAATGGGTGCAAACCATCCGGGAGAGATCAGCACGCTGGCCGGTATAGCTGCCCCTGACCTTGGGTTGATCACCAATGTGGGGAAGGCCCACCTGGAGGGTTTCGGAACGGTAGCGGGGGTGCTCAATGCAAAGGGCGAGCTTTACGAATACCTGGCGCGCCACAAAGGCAAAGCGCTGGTGGATGGAGCCGATCCACTCCTTATGGAGAAGGCATCGGGCACGGGAGTGGAGAGGCTGGTGATCGGTACCGGTGGTGATCTGCCGGTGACCGCGAAGATCGTGGAGCAGTCGCCATACCTTGAGGTAGAGCTGGAGATAGAGAATAGAAAAATGTCTCTGCACACAATGCTGGTGGGGGGCTATAACCTTCAGAACATCAGGCAGGCTGCCGCAACGGGGTACCGGTTTGGGGTACCTGCTACGGAGATCGCAGATGCCATCTCCTCTTATCGTCCTGAAAACCAGCGGTCGCAGGTGGTGGAAGGTGGCGGAAACAGGGTCATCCTGGATTCATACAATGCCAATCCTACAAGCATGAGGGAGGCCATCGGTGGATTGCTTACCTATGCATCCGGACCAACCATGATCATCCTGGGCGATATGGCCGAACTGGGCGATTCGTCTGAGGAGGAGCACAGGGAGCTGGTACGTTGGATCGGAACCCTTAACATTGACCGGGTGCTGCTGGTCGGACCAATCTTTTCAGATGTGAGTGAACCATCTGCTTCGCAGACTGTCTTTAAGGAGAGGGTAGCGCTGGAGTCCCACCTTGAGGCCGGGAAGCCGGAAGGATTCCATATCCTGGTAAAGGGCAGCAGGGTGATGGAGTTGGAAAAGCTGCAGGCTCTTTTAGTCTAACGAATAAGCGTATTATATGGCAAACAGATTAATGGATCCCATCGGGAAGCTGATGGGTCTGAGGTACAAGTCGCATCCCTGGCATGGGGTGGACATCGGTCCCGAAGCACCGGAGGTGGTGATGTGTTATATTGAGATGGTTCCCAGGGACACAGTAAAGTATGAGGTGGATAAAGTGACCGGCTACCTGAAGATTGACCGGCCCCAGAAATACTCCAATTCGGTGCCTGCCCTCTATGGGTTTGTCCCGCAGACATTCAGCGGGGATCGTGTAGCTGAACTGAGCAGGGAGAAGACCGGCAACGACAAGATCGTGGGTGATGCCGACCCGGTGGATATCTGTGTGCTGACAGAGAAGGAGATCTCCCATGGTGACATACTGGTCCGGGCCAGGCTTATCGGCGGTTTCAGGATGATCGATAACAACCAGGCGGACGACAAACTGATTGCTGTGATGAACAACGATGCGTTGTATGAGAACTACCGCGATGTGTCGGACCTGCCGGAGAAGGTGGTGAACAGGTTACGCCACTATTTTCTTACCTATAAGGACCTTCCGGGAAATCCGGCTGATGTGGAGATCACCCATGTGTACAACAAGGAGGAGGCGATGGAGGTGATCGGGCGTTCCACCGAGGATTATACCTCCCGGTTCGAGAACCTTGACAGTATCCTGTCGAACGTTTAACTGGTGACTGGTGATTGGTGACTGGTGAGGGTGATTGGTGATTGGTGACTGGTGATTGTTGACTGGTGAGGGTGATTGGTGAGGGTGATTGGTGACTGGTGATTGGTGACTGGTGATTGGTGATTGGTGAGGGTGACTGGTGACCCTCACCACGAGCGCAGCGGGTTATTGATAAATGAACCTTTTGATTTTGTGGGTGGGTGTCTTTT
>JBDLIQ010000105.1:0-13753 GCA_039714775.1 Bacteroidota bacterium | reverse complement strand
TCAGTTTGCTCTACCCTTTCTACTCTTTAACCTGTTCACCGGGATGCACAATCTCGGCCTTGACCGGACCGCCTATCCCTGGGGGTTCTATCCGAGCCGGATCCTGCTTAATGCTGTTTTCTTTCCTGAAGGGTTACCCCATGAATTCATTCAGTTCAAGGGTGTTGTCCGCAGCAAGGCGTATGTAGGGTTGCTGGGAACTGTGGTAGCAGCGGTAATCCTTTTCTCAGTTGTCAGAAAACTGGTCAGGAGAGACGGAATCAAAGCCCTGCAGGTCTCTGAGAACCCTGCCTGGAGCCTGCTCTTCTGGGCGGGTGTGATCGCTTTGCTGATTGCCATGGGGATTCCATTTTCGCCCAAATGGAAATGGCTTCTGAACCATGCAGGACCCTTCAGACAGCTGCGGGCTGTGGGCCGTTTTGTATTTCCCTTCTATTACACCATGTCCATTACCTCTTTCCTTTTTCTGTGGAGGTGGTATACCCGGTCACAATGGAGGATGAGGCATTTTTTTCTGGTCGGAGTGATGCTGTTTGCAGGGTACGAATCGGTGGTGAATGTATGGGAGAGACCTGAACTGCATGCCAACCCCATAGACTGGCATTCGGGGTTGTATAACCAGACCGGGAAAAATGAGTGGTACAGCCGGCATAATTTTGAGGCGTTTCAAGCCATTCTTCCTTTGCCCTATTTCCATATCGGATCTGAAAATTATTGGGTGGGTGACGGCTCACCGGTAACAACCCCTGCATATGCAGCCTCCATTGGCACAGGGTTGCCTCTGACTGCAGTGATGCTGAGCAGAACCTCAATCAACCAGACCCTGATGAACCTGGATCTTGTGATGGAACCTTATCATGAATATCCTCTACTGGATGAGTTTCCTGATTCTCGTCCGCTGCTGATTATCAGGCATAAAAAAGGAGATCTTACGGAACCGGAAATGGCACTGGTTCGAAAGTCGATCCTGTTGGATGAGAACAGGGAGTTGCTGATCTATTCACTCTCACTGGATAGTATACCGGTTCTGATTCGGGATAGACAAAGGGCATTGAGGACCCTGGTTGAGAACTCTGGCGATTTCCGGGAGGCGGGTCCAGATGACACCCTTTCAGTGCCCGGTGTGCTGTATGAAGATTTCTCCGTAGAACCAGACGGTCAATTCCGTTCGGAGTTTATCTCGGCTACCCCCCTGTTTGAAGCGCCAATTCCCGATACTGGCAGGTACATGGTCTCCTTCTGGTTCGAAGGTGCCGACAGGGACCTCTGGCCCAGGACCAACTTCTGGAACGAACTCTACAGGGAAGATGGGAGCAAGTACCGTTACATCTATACCGACTTCTTTCGAAAAATGGTATTGCGGGATGGATCATGGGGACTTGTAGAGTACCCGGTCCACGTGGAGGAGCCCGGCTCAAGGTTGAAGATATCCTTCAGGAACAGGATTATCACAGGTGGCGAGATGGTTATTGACCGGGTATTGGTGCGTCCTGTTGATCAAACCCATGTAGTGCGTGAGGAGGGACAGGTCTGGGTGAATAACCGCCAGCTTTTTATGGACTTCTCCGATTAATCACCAATCACCAAATTGGCTACTTCGAGATGGGTGCGGCAAAGCTGATCACATCCTTGCCGGTGATCTCCTTTTCGCAGAGGATGATCAGCCGCTCCAGCACATTGCGGAACTCGCGGATGTTGCCGGTCCAGTTGATCTTCTGCAGCTCTTTGATGGCATCCGCCTTGATGACCCTGGGTGAGGTTCCGTATTCGCCACAGATCATGCTGTTGAAGTGATCGGCCAGCAGGGGAATGTCCTCGAGCCGCTGGTTGAGGGAGGGTACGTGGATCAGGATTACGCTGAGGCGGTGGTAGAGGTCCTCGCGGAACTTTTTTTCCGCAATCTCCTCCTTCAGCTCCTTGTTGGTGGCCGCCAACACGCGTACATTCACGTTGATGTCCTTATCGCTTCCCACCCTGGTGATCTTGTTCTCCTGAAGAGCACGAAGTACCTTGGCCTGGGCCGAAAGGCTCATGTCGCCGATCTCGTCCAGGAAGATGGTGCCCCCGTCGGCCTGCTCGAATTTCCCCTTGCGCTGCTTGATGGCCGATGTAAAGGCCCCTTTCTCATGTCCGAAAAGTTCGCTTTCGATCAGTTCCGATGGGATGGCGGCACAGTTTACCTCTATAAATGGTGCTGCACTGCGGGTGCTGTTTTCGTGGAGAGAGCGTGCCACCAGCTCTTTACCGGTGCCATTTGAGCCTGTGATCAGTACCCTGGCATCGGTGGGGGCCACCTTGTCGATGATCTCCTTTACCTGGCCGATGGCCTTTGATTCGCCCACCATATCGAAGGCCTTGTTCACCTTTTTCTTCAGCACCTTGGTTTCGGTGATCAGGGTGGTCTTATCCAGCGCGTTGCGGATCGTAATCAGCAGCCGGTTCAGGTCCAGGGGTTTTTCGATGAAGTCGTATGCCCCTTTCTTGATGGCCTCCACCGCATTGTCGATGTTCCCGTGGCCCGAGATCATGATCACCTGTGCATCCCCCTGCTCCTCGAACAGCTTCTCAAGCACCTCCAGACCGTCCATCTCGGGCATCTTGATATCACAGAGTACGATATCGTAACTGCCCTTTTTGTATCTCTCCAACCCTTCAGCACCATGTTCGGCCAGGTCGACGGTGAACTTCTCATACTCCAGGATCTCCTTCAGGGTGTTCCGGATGCTTCTTTCGTCGTCGATTACCAGGATATGTGCCATAGAGGTGTCTGTTTTTGGGTTGGACCTGCAGTCCGGTTCAAATGCCCGCAGCTCAAATCCCCACCAGTTCGGAAATCACACCCTCCTTAAGGGAGAATTCGGATTGAACCAGCTGCTTGATGCCGCAGTTCCGTATCACAAAATTAACAAAAATAACTGCTGCCACGACCATCTCCACCCGGACCGGTTCCATGCCGGGCATCACTTTGCGTTCGGCAAGGGTGGAACGTACCAGCAGGCGGTGGATCTTCCTGAATTCGGACATGGCAATCTCCCGTCCGTGCTCCTCATCGGCCACCAATCTGCTGCGGTGCCTCATGATGGCGTAAAATGTGTCGAATGAACCTGATGAGCCCACCAGGATTTTGGGCTTCTCTCTCTTCACCGCCTCGAACAGAGGTTGAAGCTCATGCCTGAAATAGGATTCAAGGGTCTCGATCTCCTCGTGGGTAATGGGATCGGAGATATCGAAAAGATGTATGATCCGGGCCATACCCAATTCAAAGCTGTGTTTCCAGATAATCCCCTCTCCGTTACAGATGATAAATTCATTGCTGCCTCCGCCAATATCCAGGATCATCGCCTTCTTATCGGTAAACTCAACGGCCTGTCGGACCCCTTTATAGATCAGTTCGGCCTCCCGGTCCCCGGGAATCACACTGACCCTGAACTTAAATTTTTCCCACACCTTATCCACAAACTGCTGACCGTTGTCGGCATTCCGGATGGCCGAGGTGGCAAAGGCACTGATCTCATCCACCTCATATCTCTTAATGGTCTCCATGTGGTTCTGGATGGCAATGAAACCGCGTTCAAAGGCATCGGGGGTAAGGTAGCCTTCCTGGATCCCCCCGCTTCCCAGCTTAACAGGTTGCTTGCTGGTATGTACAATGTCGAAGCCACCCTTTTTCTGCTCTGCGATCAGGAGGTTGAAGGTATTTGTACCGAAGTCAAGGATGGCAATCATCGCGTAGTTAAAAATTGAAAGTGTATAGTTTAAAGTTAGGAACTATGCCGGAGCCACCTCCAGATCTCCCGGTAGCTGCTCTTTTTTCCATACATCAGGATGCCTGTCCGGTAAACCTTGCCGGCTACCCAGGTCATCCCAATAAAAGTTACCACCAGGAGCGAACCTGAAAGGAACACCTGCCACCAGGGGACCCCGAAGGGGATCCTGACCATCATCACCACCGGTGAGGTGAAGGGGATCAGGCTGAACCAGAAGGGCAGTGGTCCATCTGGATTGTTCATGGCGCCTATCATCACATAGATGCCCAGGATCAGGGGCAGGATCACAGGCAGCATCAACTGCTGTGTATCGGTTTCATTGTCTACCGCCGACCCCACCACAGCGAACATGGCTGCGTAGAGCAGGTATCCGAAGATGAAATAGAAGAGAAAAGATCCGATCATTACCCAGGCATTGATCGATTTTAGTGAAGCGAACAGCTCCTGGGCCATCTCCATCTCCTCTCCTGAAAATGGTGTCTCTTCATGTGCTTCAGACAGACCCTGGTCAGCAGCGCTCTCCCCGAACAGTTCGCTTCCCACCACCTGCTCGGTGGGGGTCTGGTTCAGCTCCGGGAAAAAGGCCGCTTTGAGCCCGGTAATCAGAAGAGACGAGAATACGATCCATACCAGGAATTGGGTGAGTCCGGTAAGACCCACACCGATGATCTTTCCCATCATGAGCTGGAACGGTTTCACCGAACTGATGATCACCTCAATGATGCGGCTCACCTTCTCTTCGATCACTCCGCGCATCACCTGTGCCCCGAAGAAAAAGATAAAGAAAAAGATCAGGAGTCCGCCCATATAGCCCACTCCCATGACCACGCCGGTATTGGTCTCCTGTGTCTCCCCGTCCTTGGTCCATTTGATGCTGCGTACATTCAGTTTTGTCTCCACCTCTGCAAGGATCCGTTCAATGTCCTCTATTTCATGAGTGGAGAGCTTCAGGTGCTCAATTTCGCTCTCCATGGAACGCCTGATGTGGTTGCTGACATCGAGCGAGACCTGTTTTGTGGAGTAGATCAGCGATGATTCGGATGCAAGGATGTTGGATGGGATAAAGAGGATCGCATAGTAGCCCGATGCATCAAATCCCTCTTTGAAGGTCTCCAGGGGAACCCCTTCAATTACCTGGAACTTCAGGTATTCGGTGCCGGGAATCACGCAGGTAGCACCCTCAGGTCCCTGTTCGGTAAACAGTCTGGACTCGTCAAGCACCACCACCCGCTTCTCCTCTTTGTCCTCCAGTGTGGCAAAGTACATGGGGATCAGTACATAGGCTGCAAAGATAAAGGGGCCCAGGATGGACATGATAATGAACGACTTCTTCCTGATCCGGGTCAGGTATTCACGCTGTATGATCAGAGATATCATGCTCATCATTTCACTGCCTCTATAAAAATCTCGTTCATGCCCGGAAGGATCTCATGGAAGGCCTTCACCTCAGTAATATCAACCAGGTTCCTCAGGAGTTCGTTGGATCCTCCATCCCTCGTGATACGAATGGTGGCCTGCTGTCCAAGCCCGTTCTCATCCAGCTGCAGCAGCTCAAAACCGGTTTCCAGACCTGCAGCCAGTTTTTCCGGTTCCCCGGTGAAGGAGACCCGGTACTTGTTGGCCCTGTATTGGTTCCTGATGGCAGAGATCTCGCCCTGCAGTACAACCTCCGATTCATTGATCAGGGTAATGTGGTCACACAACTCCTCCACCGATGCCATGTTGTGGGTTGAGAAGATGATGGTGGAACCATTCTCTTTCATCCGGAGGATCTCACTCTTCAGCAGGTTTACATTGATGGGATCAAATCCACTGAAGGGCTCGTCAAAGATGAGCAGCTCGGGTTCGTGGAGAACAGTTGTGATGAACTGCACCTTCTGGGCCATTCCCTTAGAGAGCTCTTCCACCTTCTTCTCCCACCATGCACCCATTTCGAATTTTTCGAACCAGACCTTCAGCCTTTTCATGGCTTCGGGGCGGCTAAGTCCCTTCAGGCGTGCCAGGTAGAGGGCCTGTTCGCCCACCTTCATTTTCTTATAGAGCCCACGCTCTTCGGGCAGGTACCCGATCCGGGAGCGGTGTTCGGCGCCAATGGGTTGTCCCCTGAAAAGGATGGAGCCCTCATCGGGTGCGGTAATCTGGTTGATGATCCTCAGCAGGGTGGTTTTTCCGGCCCCGTTAGGTCCAAGGAGTCCGTACACACTCCCCTCGGGAACATCAACAGATACCCTGTTCAGTGCCCTGTGTCCTCTGAAATCCTTGATAACTGCATTGGCAGTAATGAGGTTAGCTTCGCTGAGCTCGCGGGCTCGGTTCATTCAAAAAAGTTTTTCATCCGGTTGAAGAACCCGTTTTCAGATTTATCGGGTCTGGGTGTAAAGCTATCAGAATCCTGCATCTTCTCAAACACTTTTCGCTCCTCCTTCTCCAGCGTTTTGGGGATCCAGACATTGATCTGCACCAGCAGATCGCCCCTTCCGTACCCATTTACCTCGGGCACGCCCTTTCCCCTCAGCCGGAGAATTCTTCCGGGCTGGGTTCCGGCTTCGATCTTGATCTTTGCTTTTCCTTCAACCGTAGGGATCTCCACGGTGGAACCCAGTGTGGCCTGGGGGATGCTCAGGTGCAGGTTATAGATCAGGTCGGTACCGTCCCTGAGCAGGTCGGGATGCTTCTCTTCATGGATGATCACCATCAGATCGCCGTTCACCCCGCCTCTGCGGGCTGCATTTCCCTTACCACCCATCTTCACCTGCATCCCTTCAGCCACACCGGCAGGGATGTTGATCTTGATCACCTCCTCTGCTTTGACAATTCCTTCCCCGTAACACTTCTCACATTTCCGGGTAATTGTGGTGCCATCTCCGTGACAGGAGGGACATTGTGATGCGGTCTGCATCTGACCCAGGAAGGTATTGGTAACCCGTGTTACCTGGCCGCTTCCGTGGCAGGTGCTGCATGTGTTCTTGGCGGTTCCGTCTTTGGCACCCGATCCGTGACATGCATCGCAGGCCAGATATTTCTTGACCTTGATCTTTTTTTCTACTCCATCAGCCACCTCCTGCAATGTCAGTGTCACCTTCACACGAAGATTGGAGCCTTTGGTCACTCCACCACCGCCACCACGGGTCCCGCCGCCGAAACCGCCGAAACCGCCGAAACCACCAAAATTCCCGAAGATATCCCCGAACTGGGAGAAAATGTCATCCATGGTCATGCCGCCACCAAATCCTCCGGCACCGCCGTTCTCAAAAGCAGCGTGACCAAACTGGTCATATTTGCCTCTTTTCTGGGCATCACCAAGCACTTCATATGCTTCGGCTGCCTCTTTGAACCGCTCTTCGGCAGCCTTATCCCCCTCGTTTTTATCAGGGTGATTCTGCAGTGCCTTCTTGCGGTACGCCTTCTTGATCTCCTCCGCGGAAGCATTTTTTTGTACCTCCAGAACCTCGTAATAATCTCTTTTTGCCATTGAATCTACACTATTTCCTATTCCACTGCCTAACTTAGCAACTGCTTAACTATTATTCTCCGATCACCACCTGTGCAAACCGAAGTACCTTCTCATTAAGGTAGTACCCTTTCTGCACCACATCCACCACTTTCCCTTTCAACTTCTTCGAAGGGGCCGGGATCTTTGTAATGGCTTCGTGCAGATCGGTGTCGAACTCCTTATTTACCGCTTTAATCTCTTTCACTCCCTGCTGGCCCAGGAATCCGTTGAATTTCCCCGAGATCAGCTTAAGTCCCTCTTTGACCGCCTTAATATCCTTTGCATCATCGACCGACTGGAGGGCCCGGTCGAAATCATCGGCCACAGGAAGCAATGCATTGAGAAGGTTTTCATTGGCACTTCGCTGAAGATCGATCTTCTCCTTGAGGGTCCGCTTCCTGAAATTATCATATTCGGCAGTCAACCTCAGGTACCTGTCCTGCAATTCTGCCAGTTTTTCCTCTGCGGTGGGCTCTTTTTTGTCCTCTTTTGTCTCAGTTTCCTCTTCTGAAACCTCTTTTTCCTCCTTATCTTCAGTTGACTCCTCCTTCTGAGCCTTATCCTGAACCTGCTCCTCTCCAGGTTTCTCCCCTGTCTTGACCTTTTTATCTTGCTGTGTTCCAGCTTTCTCGGACTTCTTTACCATATCTGTTCAATCAATTTCAATTCAATAATCTGACCCTTACAGGTCAAATATTGCGCCAATTGGGGGGATTTGACAAAATGTCATACAGGTTGTAATTCAGAACATAACTACAAAATGGTTATGATATTTCTGACCTCTCAACTATTCGGAAATGTCTTTCTGAATGAGTTGGATCATTTCGTGAAGCGGGATCTGGGCATCAGCTACTACGGAAGATATGTAGACGATTTCGTGCTGATTCATCCAAACAAGGAGTATCTAAAATTTCTTATACCTGTTATTCGGGAGTACCTGGCAGAAAAACTGCAATTGCAATTGCATCCGGATAAAATCTATCTTCAGCACCATTCGAAAGGAGTGAACTACCTGGGGGTGGTGATTAAGCCCTACCGTAATTATATAGGCAACAGGACCAAAAAGAATTTTTACAACACCGTTGATAAATGGAACCACCTGTTGTGGACCGGTCAGATATCAGGGCGGGAAGACATGGAAGTATTCCGGTCAAGCATGAATTCTTACCTGGGAAGCTTGAAGCATTACAATACGTACAAACTTCGCAGGAAAATTGTAAGTGAGAGGCTGGCGAAGGAGTATCACCAGTATTTAGGCATTGAAGATGATTTCTAGTTTTTATTCGGAATTGCCTTCAGGGTTTTGTACCTCTTCCTTCGGTTCTGCCTCACCCGTAGCAGGATAAAGACCAGGGCGAAGATCAGGATGAAGGCGCCGATGAGCAGGGCCATCCCATTTTTGGCAGCAACTATCTGGCTCCTTGTTAAAATCAACTGATCAGCCACTTCCACAGAGGCAATACCTGAATGCGCTTATTTCCGGTAATGGTTTCTGATTCTTCATTCATTGTAAGCATGGTACCATCCTGAAGGTCGTATTTGTTCATGGCATATAGCAGACCTGATAGCTCTGACGAAGATCGGGGTGTTCCGAATATGTTAACAGGAATTGTATTCATGAGGTTGAGATATCCTGAATTCTTTGTATATTTGACATATAGTGTCAAAACAGATATTGTCAATATGGATACATTTGCAGATGTTATCAGAAAGCACAGGCTGGGTAAAGGGTTGCCACTCAGAAAGGTGGCTGGGTGTCTGGACATAGACCAGGGATTGCTCAGTAAAATGGAGAGGGGAATCAGAAAGCCCGGCAGGGAACTGGTGGTTAAATTTGCTGAGTTCTACGGAGTGAATTCAGATGAATTGCTAAAGGCATGGATTTCCGACAAGATCATATATGAACTGGAGGGTGAGGAAAACCCTATAGAAGTGCTTAGGGTTGCAGAGCAGAAAATTGCATATCGGAGTAAATCTGATAATGCAAGGTCTTCACTGATGAAGAAATGTAAAAGGGTATTGAGGGAGTTTCCGGCAGTCAATAAAGCCTGGATGTTCGGTTCTTTTGCCAGAGGAGAGAACAGACCCGACAGCGATTTCGATATTTTAATTGAAGTTCCAAGGACGGTTTCTTTTACGCTTTTCGATATCGCTGAAATCAAGGAAGATCTGACCCGGGCAATTGGTCGGGAAGTGGATGTTGTAATGAAAAGAGCGTTGAAGACCAGTGTGAAGGAGAGGATTAAGCCTGATATGAGACTTTTTTATGAGGCATGATAAAATTATCGGAAAAGAGAGAGTTATCCATATCCTGAAAGCTTTGGATGCTATAAGAGCCTTTACCGAAGGATATGGTTTAGATGACTTTGCAATAGATGAGCGGGGATATTACGCTTGTTTGTATCAATTTGCTGTAATTGGAGAAGCTATTGTTAATGTGGGAGATGAGGTTCTTGCAAAATATGATTATCCATGGTATAAAGTCAGATCTTTTCGAAACTTCATTATGCATGAATACCATGCTATTGATCAGCAGGTTGTGTGGGATACCATAGTTGAGATATTGCCCGGTTTTCAGAATATTATGAGAAAAATCTTGAGGGATGAGTTCTGAGCTCCTGTTATGTTGCTTTAATCCAATCAAAAACGAAACAAATGAACGCCACCGCCCCATGGATTGACGAACACCTGTACCGTTTTCGCAGCGGACCTGTGGAAGCCGGACCAGAAATGCAGGCTTCCCTGCCGGATCTGTTTGAAGCCATCCGGCCCATCCGGGCGGAAGGCGAAGACGAGGTGCGGCAGATATGGATCAGGGCAGAGCGTGGCACCATAGAGAATTTCGGGGATTTTGAAGAATTCAGGGAAGATGGAATTGTTGAAACCCGGAAGGAATTTGAAGAAGAGTGGCGCTACAACTATCCTGATCCTGAAAAATGGTACCATGTTGCAACGGCAAAGTACCGGGATCAGCGTTTTATTTACATCGATCACAATCTGGCATTGCACTTCACACCAGATCCGGAAAAGAGGCATCTTCAGCATGCAGACGACAGGTTAATCAGCCTCCTCTCCTGGCTTTCGGAAGAAGTCCGCAGGGAGATCGATCAAATCAGCAAGGATCTACCCCGGTACAATCGTTTCCTGGAGCAACATCTGCCCTATGAAAAACGGACCGGAAAAATATTAAGAGCCAGTTTCTGGGAAATTTTCGGGGATGACACCATCCGGCTTGACAGGAAGCTGTCGCCCGCTGTTGTTCAGGATCTGGAAAAACACCTTGCACTTGACACGGATTATGACACAGTGCAGGGAATACCGGAGATTTCAGCTTCAGGCTTCCTGCGTTTCTGTGAAATATGCTATCAGGCCAACGACTACTTTCAGAAGGAAAAAAAGCCCCTCTCTCCGGTGGAGCAGTACAACAGAAAAGCTGATATGCGCCACGGAGGATTAACTGAGATCGATCAGGAGTCCCCGGAGGCCTTTCGGGAGTGGTATCACAGCGGACAAAAAAGCGGGGCCCACCCCTGGGAGATTTGCAGTGGGGGCAATTCCACACACATCTCCCTGATGCTGTCGGACCGAGGAAAGGAGTGGGTTTTATACCTGGCAGGATCAAGCGTGATCAGGGTGGGGGAAACTGTCCGGATGGCATCTGCCCTTTACCGGAACGGGATTCCCTTTCACCTGCAGGACGGAGATGAAATCCTGGACATGGTCCGGGGGAAAGACCACATTGGGATCGTACCTGACCATGTGACGCCCAGGTATTGCCACAGCCTTTTCCCGAAGGAGGACCGCATCATCGACTTTTTGAACCTGCCTTATGAATACAGGGGCCAGGTCATAAGCCGCAGTACCTGGTATCCACTGGATGCGGTGCATCTGGATCTTCATTGAAAAAAGGATAAATTGATTACTTCCATTCCCCCGCAAATAAACTTAACCTTTATAGGGAATCGCCTTCAGGGTTTTGTACCTCTTCCTTCGGTTCTGTCTTACCCGTAGCAAGATAAACACAAGCGCAAACACAAGGATAAAGGCACCGATCAGAAGGGCCTGCCAGGTGCGGGTGTCGGGCGAGGAGAGGAGGATCACGCCGTGTTTGATCATATAGCCTCCCAGGACATTGATCAGGCATTCGGGCAGGAGCCCCAGGATGGTGCCGAAAAAGTAGGTGCGGGTTGTGATCCGGCTCAGCGGGAAGCTGAAGTTGATAAGGTTGGTGGGGATGATGTAGATAGCCCGGCTGAAGACCACCGACCAGAGGCCATATTTCCGGATCCGTTTGTTGATGCGGCGGATCAGTTTTTTCTTTCCGTATCGCTCCTGGAAATAGTCGGTAAATGCAAACCGGACCAGGTAGAAGGTGCCCATCACAGCCACAAGGTTCACACCCCAGCAGATCAGCAGGGCAGGGGTGAAACTGAGCAGGAATCCAAAGGCGAGACTGATGTAGAAGACGGGAAGGCCCGAAAGTGCGCTGAGCAGGGTAAGGGCGGCCAGGAGCAGTACCACAAGGAGCAGGCTCTGGTCGGTCACCAACAGGCGGTTCATCAGCATGGTTTCAGGATCACTCCCGGCGGTAAACCAGAAGAAGAGCCCGGCTGCCACCAGGATAAAGATGATGATAATGATCCGTAACTGTTTCAAAACAAAAGCAAAATCAGAACGTTCCCTGATTAATTTTCCCCAGCTTGATTTAGGATTTCTTCAATGAGTTTCTCACTTATCCAAACATCTTTGTTTACCAATTCTTGAAGTAGCGGTTTCAGTTCTTTAATCAATCCTTGCTTTTTTGCCTTAATCAACAGGCCCATTGTGCCAGTAACCTTTAAGTCAGCATGTTTAGCATGAAACCTGCCTAATTTTTCATCCAAAACTATCAGATCCGCATTTATCTCGGTAGCTAAAACAATTGCTTCAGCCTCCCCCGAGTCCAGATCAAGAAAGTACTTTACTGCTTGCTTATCCTGAATGCCAACGATATTGATCCATTCTATTTCAGATAGATCTTTATAGTACTTTTTGCTTTTACCTGCCTCAATCTCTTGAAAAACGGCAGTTGGAATAAAGATCACACCATAAAGATCTTTTAGAATATCTAATCTTGAAAGCTTTAATAGTGAAATCAGAGGAGTTGTATTTGAAACTACCTTAGGCATTTGCAATATCCTCATCTAGATCATTAAGGTCATATTGTCCAAATGCGGACACCCTGTATTTTGATAACAAATCAATAAAATCCACTCTTGATAGTCCAAGCACCTTTGCTGCAGTTCCTGAAGAGACTTTACCTAATTCAAATAGCTTCACTACAGAACTTGCTTTTATCTCATTTTCAAAGTCTTTACCACTTAATCTTAACGAATTAGCTAGTGACTTCGGATATTTTATATTTATCATACCATTCATAGCATCCCTTTTATACAAAGATATCTAAAATCCAGATTATAAAAGGTTTCAATGAAAATAATTCTGGATATACAACTGCCACCAGGATAAAGATGATGATAATGATCCGCAGCTGTTTCAAAACAGGATCAAGGTAGTGATTTATTCCCGCTCGCCCACTCGCTGCAAGTCTGATGCATGGAGAAATAATCCCTCCTACCGGAAGAGGTAGAGCCAGCCTGTATAAAGGTTTCCAGATTGCGGCTCTGTTCCGGTTCCGCCACCCGGAGTAGTTCCCCCGCTCCCGCCTGTGCTCCCTGTACTCTGTTTGCCGGGTCCACCGAAGATCTTCATGGTCTCCCATATGGTAGGATCACTGTGGTCGAAACCGTCATAACCCATGGCTTCAACCACGTAATAGTATTGTCCTACAGGTGCTTCCCGGCCGCTCTCATGCATGTTGCCGTTCCAGCCCTCCCAGCTGTAGATATCCTCAATCTTCTTTTTATAGACCACCTTGCCGGCCCGGTCCACAACGGTGATCTTACAGGTTTTCAGCGACTGGTGCTTAAAATACCATATATCGTTTTTATTATCTCCATTGGGAGTAAACACATTGGGAATGCTCAGATCCGATGGTTCCACAAAGATGCCCTCTTCCATTTTGACCGAATCGACACACCCCTCTTCACTGTATGAAAAGAGGTAGGGATAGTAGTATTCATCGGCCGCTATATAGGTAAACTCGGGCATCTCTGTGGTGTCATAGGTGGTGGCGGTCTCTTTGACTCCACCCAGGGTATCGAGAAAGACCCATTCAAATGTGGCACCATTCAGGGATTCATTTTTGAACCTGACAGTCAGGGTGGCATCCGTACTTCCCGTGCTGCTGCTCCGGTCTATTTCAGAGTCCTTAAAAACAGGATTTTTCCAGTCACCGGTCAGATCGGAATAGAAGTCTTTCCTGAATTTGTCCCAATATTCAACGGTGAACGTTGCTTTGGTCTGAATGCTCTCATAGAATACCGAATCCACCTCCACCATGCCCATCTCATCGGTGGCGGTCAGGATGTACCATGTATCCTCATAGGGGGGT
>JBDLIQ010000104.1:0-13768 GCA_039714775.1 Bacteroidota bacterium | reverse complement strand
TGGTGAGCTGTTCAACCCCATCTCCATTCACTTTAGACCGGGGGTCAGCCTGTCAGATGTAAAGGCACAGATTGAAACGGTTGATGGAAAAATCATCCGGGTAGTTAAAAAGAAGGAGATGGAAGAGGAGAGTGCCATCTCCAGTTACTCCCTTTACCAGGATGACATGATGATAAAAATCAATGCAACCCACAACAGCTATCCCTACCGCATCAGGTACGAATACAAACAGACATTCAGCCAATTCCTCTCCGTTGCACACTGGAGTCCCTATATGAAAATGGGTGTTCCTACCCGCTATGCAAAGCTGTACGTGAGGATTCCTGCCAGTTACCACATCAATCTTTACGAACAGATGGCCGGGCATAACGAGGCAGTGTTGCCCGATGGGAGCAGGCAATTCATCTGGAAGATGGAAGCGTTGAAGGAATTTGAAGGAGAAGTATTTGCACCTAATTCCAAGGACATTACCCCGTATGTCCATATGGTACCAAAGCGCTTCTATTTTGGAGAGCCGGGAGACCTCTCTACCTGGCAATCTTTCGGCAACTGGGAGTCCCGGCTAAATAAAGGACGCCAGGAGCTTCCCCTTAACGAGCAGGCAAGGATCGACCGGCTGGTGCAGGGAGCCGGTAACGATCTTGAGAAGATCCGGATCCTCTACCACAACCTGCAGGACCATACCCGGTATATCAATGTCTCCATCGATATCGGGGGACTGCAAACCTATCCGGCATCCTATGTATGCACAAATGGTTATGGCGACTGCAAGGCCCTCTCCAACTACATGGTGGCCCAGCTGAACTACCTGGAGATTCCGGCATATTATACATCGGTATATGCAGGAGAAAAGCCTCCCCGGCTCTTAAGAGAGTTCCCCTCCCAACAGTTCAACCATGTGATCGTTATGGTTCCTTTAAAGGGTGATACCCTCTGGCTTGAGTGTACAAACAGCATCAATCCATTCGGGTACATAAGCAGCTCTATACACAACAGGCCTGCTTTGATCTTAACCCAGGAGAGCAGCAAGCTGGTTAATATCCCCGCATTACAACCGGAACAGGTTACTGAGAACCGCTCCTTTACCATGAACTACTCACCCTACTCAACACCTGAAGCAGATCTTAAAGCGGTGTTAAAGGGGGAAGATTTTGAGTTTGCCCGCTATACAAACAAAGATATCGAAGAGAGGGAGAAGGAGCGGTACATAGCATACTATTTCGATATTCCCGAGACCGATCTTATCTCCTGGTCCATGGAGGATCTGCACCGGGACTCCACCTCGGTCAGCTTCACTGCATCATACAGGGCCGGCAGGTACTTCTCCAAAATGGGAAACATGGTTGTGGTTTCACCCCCCAGGATAGAGATACCCGATATGGAGAATCCAAAAGAGCGCAAATGGCCGGTGAAGGTATATACCCCCTGGCACAGGATCGACTCGCTGAAACTTAACATTCCCAGGGGCACCAATGGAGGATCGATCCCGGTCGATACTGTGATCCACAGTTCTGTGGGAACCTATGCCAGGGAAGTTTCTCTTCTTAATGGCACCCTGTTTATCACAAAAGAGTTCACCATACCCATACAGCAAATAGCACTCCCTGACTATGAAATTTTTTATGACTTTATTCAAACAGTTGAAAAACTTGAAAATGAGAAGATCCTTTTTAAAAACTAACATCATTGTCTCTGCCCTGCTGATACTCTTCGGACTTCCCGTGGTGGCCCAACCCACCAAAAGCCTGAAAGAGAGCAGTCTCAATCCGTTGCTGAACAAATACAAAGATTATGAGGCGGTGATCATTGAGGATCTTGGGAGAATAGAGTTCATTTACTGGTCCGGAGAAGGGTTTAGTTATGTTTTCGAACGGACCATGCAGTTCAAAATAAACAGCTCTTCGGGCCTCGATTGGGCCGAAATTGAGATTCCCCTCTACCAGGGAAAAGATGACCATGAGAAATTGAATGATGTCAGCATAAAAATTATTAACGCAGATGATCAAAGGGTCTGGCACTACGAGAAGAAGGATCTTGATATCTATGAGGAGGTATACAATAAAAACTATCTCCTGAAGAAGTTTGCGGTGCCCAATGCAAAGGAGGGCTCAGTGATCGAAGTAAGCTACTCCACCAAATCTCCCTATCTGTACTACCTCGAGGATTGGATGTTCCAATATGACATCCCGGTGCTCTACAGCAGGCTGGAGGTAGCTGTGGTTCCGTTTTTCGAATATGCCCTGCTTAAACGGGGACCTCACAAACTAACCTCTTTCTATCATTATGACTCGCCTGAAGTAAAAAAGGCCAGAACAACACCCTACCGGGAGAGAACCTACCATTTTGTAATGACAGAGGTACCTGCCTTTGAAGATGAGAGCTTTATCACAAGCCGCAACGATTACATTGACAGGATCGATTTCCAGCTTCGAAAACAGATCATGTTAAATGGACAAACCATTGAACATATGACCGACTGGTTTAAGGTGAATAAGGAGCTGCTCTCAGATGATAACTTTGGGAAGTATGTGAAATCGGCCAGCAAATTATCAAAGGATGTCGCTGGTCTGCATAAACTTCAGGGAGGCGATCGGTATGAGACAATTAATGGCATCACCAGCCAGGTCAAACAGACCATTAAGTGGAATGGAAAGAAGAGACCATACGCCGCCAGCAAAGCAAAACAGGTATTTGAGGAGAAAGAGGGTAGCTCGGCAGAGATCAACCTCTTCCTGGTGGGCATGCTCAATGCAGCCGGAATAGAGGCATACCCTCTTTTGCTGAGTACACGCGATCATGGAAGGGTCTATAAGGACAAACCCATGCTTACAAATTTTAATGATGTCATCGCCTGCATCCCCAACGGGGAGGGATACATATTAAGAGATGCGACCAACCCGCTCTACCCGGACGACCAACTCCCTGTAAGGTGCCTGAATGGTGAGGGGCTGCTTGTAAAAAAGGATGTGGAGAAGTGGGTCCCACTGGGAACGGCATCATGGCAGAGTCAGATCAGGCATCAGGTTCTACTTGAGCCCCTGCCCGGAGAGCAATCACTCAACAGCATCATCGATATCTCTGCAACCGGTTATGATGCGGTGGCTTATAAAAAACGGGTGGGTGATGACCCGGATGAAGTTGAGGAGCTGTTTGGAAATGACCTGATTTCCGATTTTGATTCTGTATCGATTCAGTCAGGTACTACAGCAGAAGATTCCTTCAATGTGAGGATCATTACCAAACTGCCACTGGAGAACATAGGAGATCACATGTTTATCCATCCCTTTGCGGCGTTGTCTGAACAGGAGAATAAGCTTACCCGAAAGAGCAGGTCCTACCCGGTGGATATGGTATACGAGAAGAGCAGGATATTCCGGTCCGAAATCCGGATACCTGAAGGCTATACTGCAACCTTTGTACCTGAGAAATACACCTTTAATAACGACCTGATCACCCTGAATTACCTGCCGGAACTATCCGAAAACAATGTACTGAACATAACCGCTGAAATACGTTTTCATAAAAGGATATATCCCCCGAAGGATTATAAAAAACTCCGCTACTTCTACAGTGATATGGTAAAACGTTTTAACGAAAAGATCATACTGGAAGCGGAAAAAACGGCTAGTGCTTTATAAAGCGACTGGATGCCACCTGTTTTCCGGAGGTAATCAGCAACAGGTACAACCCGGCGGAGAGATCCCTGATATCGATACCGTTTTGTGGTGAAACATCCTCCATGCGCTTCACCATCGTTCCATCAGGAGTGAAAAATTTTAGTGTGCAATTTGAATGCAGGGAGGGTGAGTTGAAGTAGAGTATCTCACCGGCCGGATTGGGATAGATCGTAAAACCAGTCCCTGCGGTTTGATCAACACCCGTTGCATCGGTAAAGACAAATTTGTCCAGGTTAAAACCGGGAAGGGAGAGTACCTGCACCCGCATCACCTGTTTACCTGCATCGAGCTGTAGTTTGGAGGTTACTTCAGTGGTGGTTATCCAGCTACCTGTGGAAGGAACAGTGATGACCTCCGTGGAATCTCCAGGAAAAAGGATTCTGAATGTACCCCCTCCCTGGTAGGAGGCGAGGTGAATCTCAACCTGGTGCGTGGCTGCCTTTACCACATCAACACTGTACTCCATCCACTCAGCAGCTGCCAGATTACTCACATGGTAGGTACCGGCATTTCGTGCAATAATATCGACCCCCTCGTATGGCCTGTAAGCACCCGGGAGGTTGTTTGCCGTAGTCTCATGATAGGTCACGCCCTCTCCTCCCCGGTCGTAATCTTCAGCCTGGATGGCACCCGGGATACGGAATGACTGGCCTCTGAACGGGGTTCTTACAAAGGGTTCCATGTACCGCCTTACCGGGTAGGAGTAGCGATCCCCGGCTGTATCATCAACAGCAATTACGCGGTAATAGTTTAAATGATCCCGCTCCGGCAGGGTATCTAAAAATGAGGTTGATTCCGGGGGTACGCCGCCTATCAGGACAAAGTCTGTATCTTTTGTCCGCCGTTCCACATAGATGGTATCGTGATCGTCCGAGCGGAGGGTCCACCCCACCCTGAAAGAGGTGTCGTTCTCCGCTGTAATGGTGATGTTATCAGGACTCAGAGGTGAACCATGCAACAGAATATCCTTCATGTCATTCCAGGCGGTATCGGCCCGCTGGAGCACCTCATACCAACCCCCGTCATCCCACACGGCAAAAGCAAAATTATTTTCAAGGCAGCCCTCCACATAGGTGGCATAATGGATCATGCGGGAGTTGTAATCACACTCCTCCATGGCCCCGAACTCACCCAGCAGCACCTCCATATTGTTCTGATCGGCCCAGCTTCTGACCTGCGCAAATGTGTTGCGGATGGCATTGCGGTCCGCCGTGGTTCCCCAGGTTCCGTTGCCCTCCCCGGCAAAATCCCAGGGATCGTATGAGTGGTAAGTGGCTATGATGTAAGGATCATCGGGAATGGCTGCGGCCATCATATCGCTTGCGCTGCTCCATCCTTTCCCCGAGTAGAGCACGATCCGGGTGGGATGATCCTTTCGGATGATCCCAAGGATGCGCTGGTTAAGCTCATCAATCTCTGCCTGGGTAAGACCGTTGTGGGTGTGTGTCCGTGGCTCGTTGAGTATCTCAAAGAAAAGCTTCTCCGGCTTCCCTTTGAAGCGGCGCGAGACCTGGTTCCAGATGCTGTCAAAGCGGGCCCTGACTGCCTCATCACCATAGTTCTCCTTTATCCAGTTATCATGGTGTGCATTGATAATCACAAAGAGATCCCGGCTGAGGCCCCACTCCACCACCTCCTCCACCCGGTCGAGCCAGGCAGTGTCGATGGTGTAAGGTGAGTCGACTCCTGTGTGCTGATCCCACCTGACTGGGACCCTCACCGTTTTATAACCAGCCTCCACATAGGCATCGAAATAGTACTCCTCGGCCGGCGGATTGTTCCACCCCCCCTCGGTGGGTGGCTCAAGGGTGTTCCCCATATTGGTTCCACGCCCCATCAGTTCAATGGCCTCCCCGGGGGTGATCTGGCCACTTATCCCGGTTGCTAAAGTCAGTATCACTAAAAACAAAAAGATAGTTCGCATCATGGTTACTATTTGGTAAACAAAGAAATGAAATTCTTTGGTTATCATATAAAAAAACAAACTTACTTTGAACTGGCATACCTCAACTAAAATTGATCATGGATAGAAGAGATGCAATAAAAAAAGTGGCGATGGGAAGCATGGCGCTCACTATAAGCCCTGTAGGAAATCTGTTTTCACAGCATGCCGTGAAAAACGATTCCAGAAGTTTCAGGTACTCCTTAAACAAAGCGTACCCTCAATTTGAATATTTTTCTGTCGATTCTCTGGGGAAGGGCAAGCTGGAGAACAGTCCGTTGCTGCTGGATGGAACAATCAACAAAGGCGGGTTCATCTCAAAATCAAAGGGAGGATCAACACGCTATTATGCGAAAGGTGATTCCACCCCGGCATGGGAGTTTATTCAGACCGACAGAGGCTTTATCCTGCGTTCAAATTATGCGGAGACTAATGTCCCCTGGATCATGAAATTCAATCAACACAAAAACCATGTGACAGTGCTGGGCATCGTGCCTGAAAAGGATAAAATTCAAACACCGGCATTGATGCATCTCCCTGACATGGGCTCATTTCAAATCCGATCGGAACAGGTTACCACCCTTGAATATACTGCAGGAAGGGCCGGTGTACCGGTGAAATTTGTTCAGATCTCCTTTCCATCTGCGACAAAAGAGCAGAAACTTGTTGAGTACAGTTTTGAGATCGCAGCCATCCACCCTGAGGTTGACAGCATTACGAATGATCCCAGGTTCGATGGATTCAGAAGGAATTACCTGAACACCTTCCAGGTAAATCCCAACTGGATGATACTATCCAACAACTCCACCAGCGATTCATGTGCATTTGTGCAATACGGCTACTCAGAGCTGGCATTGCATGCTCCAAATCTTGTGGACGATCTCAGGGCCATTGATCTTGTAAAAATGACGGTTGACAGGTATCTTGATGGCCAGAAAGGGTATGGGATATTTGGCTATTATGCCGATTTCCCCGGGACCGAGAAGGTACAGTGGGGTGGCCAGAATGCCTCTTTAGACACCTATCCATCACTCCTGATCGCTGCCTGCAATTACTACAAGGGAAGCAAAGATACAGTCTGGTTAATAGAGAGATACAAGGGGCTGGCACGATGGGCTGAAGAGATCCTGAGCAGGGATAAAGACGGAGATGGAATCATCGAATACGGCTTTGGCGGCAATTCCGGATCGTGGAGCGGGGGCACATTTCAACGCCCGGCAAACTGGTGGGATACCATTGGGTTTGGCCATAAAGATGCCTACTCAAATGCTATGGCATACAGTGCATTAATTCGATTTTCAGAGTTATGCACAATCGTTGGAGATGAGAGGGCAGCACAACGTTACAGCGAATTTGCTGCAAAAATGAAGAGCAATTATTATGATACATTCATTAATCCCGAAACCGGTGTGCTGGCAGGATGGAGAAGCGAAGATGGCGAGCTGCATGACTACTACTTCACATTCGTAAATGGCATGGCCATTGCATACGGCCTGGTAACAAAAGAGCAGGGAAACCAGATTATGGATGCCATGCTTACCAAAATGGAAGAGGTTGGGTTTACCAATTTCGAAATGGGCCTTCCCGGCAACCTGCTCTCCATTCCCAGGGCAGATTATACCCACCATGATCCACGCTGGGGCGGCCATACATCGGATGAACTCAATGACGGCTGGCAGCATTATGAGAACGGAGGAACCTCGGGCAACTATGTCTACTTCACACTTAACGCACTATACAAGCTGGGGAGACGCGGTGATGCCGAAAAGATTCTTTTCCCACTTCTGAAAGCTTTTGAAAGAGGCGATTTCCAGGGAGAGTGCGAAAATGGCATGACTCCGGACTGGAGAACCTGGGACGGAGAGTGCTGGGGCTACGAGGGTTTCCTGGTGGATAACTACTGGGCTTTTCTGGCGGTGGTTGAAGCATATTAGTCATTAGTCGGTTAGTCGGAGAGTTGAAAGTTTGTAAAGAGAGAATTGACGTAACATTAAAACAGGATGAAGAAACTGAAATTAATTGCCGCAATGGGTCTGGTAATGAGCAGCCTGATGGGACAGGAGTCCATAACCATGAACGGAGCAACAAAAGTATATAGCCTGGACGGGAAGTGGGAGCTGACCGGATACAGTCCGGACCGGTCGGAGAAGATCTCCCTGGATGCCATGGTGCCGGGCCAGGTGCATACCGATCTGCTCCGCGAAGAAATAATACCCGATCCCTTCTGGCGCGACAATGCTGAGCAATGCCAATGGCCCGAGCATTGGGAGTGGCGCTACAAAAAGGTGTTTGACCTGCCGGAGGGTTTTATGCAGGATTGGATGACACTGCAGTTTGACGGGCTCGATACCTATGCTGATATCTATATTAACGGAAAGAAGGTGGGGACCCCAACTGTGCTCTCCTCCCAGGACATGTTCCTGCCCTTTGAGTTAGATGTATCGCTTGACTACCTGAAACCCAGGGGCAATGTGATCGAGGTGCGCTTCTACCCCATTGCGAAATATGCCGATTACAAATCGAAGATTAAGCCGCTGATGGGCGCTTTCGAAGATCCTTACCGTCCCTATGTACGCCGTAACCAGAGCACCTTTGGCTGGGATTGGGTGCACCGTTTTATATCGGCCGGAATCTGGAGACCGGCACGCATCGTTTCATACAAAAATGCAAGGGTTGACAATCTCTTTATCTACACAAAAAGCCTTGCGGAGAATGAAGCAAATATACATGTTGAAGTAGAATCGACTATTAAGAATGATGATGCTGAAACTGTACTGATCACATTAACAGCGCCCGATGGAGAGGTGGTCTGGAAGAAGAGGGCAAAGACCGCTGAAACCACCTTCGATTTCAGCCTGGAGAACCCGCAGCTCTGGTGGCCCAACGGAATGGGGAAGCATCCCATCTATACCCTGACGGCCGGTCTCTATGATGGAGGGCAAAAGCTGCTGCATGAGAAATCGGTGACCACAGGGATCCGGACTGTGAAGATTGAGGAGATTGTGGACCATGGCGGGACCGGTAGCTCTTTTACCATCATGATCAACGGGACGCGAATCTATGCCAAGGGTGCCAACTGGGTGCCTGCCAGTCCATTCCCGGCAACCGTGACCGATGAAAAATACGAGTTGCTGCTCAGCCAGTACCAGCAGGCCGGTTTTACCATGATGCGGGTCTGGGGCGGAGGTATCTACGAATCGGAGACCTTCTGGCAGAAATGCAGCGAGAAAGGGATCATGGTCTCCCAGGACTTCATGCTTGCGTGTCAGAATTACCCTGTGGATGAACCTGCTTTTGCGCAACTGCTTCTGGATGAGTTTGAGGCCAATGTGAAGCGGCAGCGCAACCACCCCAGCCTGGTTTTCTGGGTGGGAGACAATGAACTCGGACTGGGCGCAAAACCTGCCGATAACTGGTCGTTGAAGGAGTTTCATATTGAGCAGACAGCGCCACTCATGGCAAAGCTGGACCCATCACGCCCCTTCCGGATCACCAGCCCCCTGGGCATCGATCCCGCTACCAACAACTCCCTGAAATCGGGCGACAGCCACACCTCCTCCTTCTACAACAAGAAGAAGGCAGACTACAGGGCAGACATTGACACCATGAGCAGCGGCCGTTTCATGAGCGAGTATTTCGCTACCGGACTGCCCCCAAAACGGTCGCTGATGAAGTTTATGACCGAGGCGGACCTGATCACCGGCGAAATGCTGGAGTACCATACCAAGGACAATCCTTACCATCCCAGCGGGCTCACGCTGTACCGAAGGGTGACCAGCGATGCCACCTCGCTTTACGGAGAGCAGGAGCCGGGAAGCGACCTCTGGGTCAGCCAGCAGGAGTACCTGCATTACGAGATGATCCGCCTTGGGATGGAGGCCAACCGCCGCAGGAAATTCTACTCAAGCGGCATCAACTTCTGGATGTTCAACGACCAGTGGCCCGCCAGCGGATGGAGCCTGGTTGACTACTATGGAGGCAGGAAAGCAGGATGGTATGGGGCCGCCGCAGGCAGCCGTCCCGTCATTGCCGCATCACATGTGGAGGGTGGTGAGATCGTCTGGACTCTAACCAGCGACCTGATGGAGCCACAACAGGTGGAGGTGAAAGTGCTGGCACAGCCCACCGAAGGTGGAAAACCCCGTTTTGAGAAAAGCATGGAGGTAACCGTGCCGGCCAATGCTGCCCTGGAGGTGGTGTGGCTCTCCCTGGAGGAGATGAAAACCAAACTTGGAAACGATGCGGTATTGGTATGCGAGATTCAATATGAAAACGGATATGACAGGAGCTACTGGACAGCCGGCCTGCCACAGAATGTAGTTTATCCAAAGAATGAACTGAAGGTACATATCAAAAACAGCGGAAGCGAAGGAACGATAACAATAAAAAGTGAGAACTGGGCAAGGGTGGTGAACCTTGATGCCGAAGGAGTTGATTTTGAGGATAACTTCTTTGAGATGCTTCCGGGCGAAAAGCGTACCATCAGCTGGAAATCACATCTGGGGGAGCTGTCAGGTGATATTAAAGTATCCAGCTGGAATCAGTAGCCTGAAGCAGCACTTCGGAAAACTAAGTTAACGAGCTCGGCGGAGCCTATTTAACCAAAGGGATTAAAGGGGCAAAACAGAGTAACTAAACCAACCGTCATGAAAAAGATCATAAAATATACAGCTGTCCTGTTCCTGGTTTTGACTGCCTCTGTCACTTTTGGACAACCAACGATACCCGAAACTTTCAAATATGCAAACAGCGCCATTCCAACAGTTAATTCATGGTGGAACAACTGGCCACGCTTTACCTACTATACATCTGACCTTATGAAAGTCCTGGGCACCAATGCCAACACCATGACCGTAGTTCATGGCATGCAGGATGAAGGAAGGGCTCCCTTTTTCAGGGACTATGTGCTTGCCTACGAAAAGGTAAATACAGTCCAGATTCAGAATCAGGATGTAAAGATCATGGCCTGGCTGGAGGGGATGGGAGAAGCCAGGGAGTTTCTCATTGCGGTTCATGAATTGGCTGACGGGACTTATGAGCAGGACGCCCTGACAGGACAATCCAAACTCATTGCATCTCCCTGGACCTGGGACAGCAGGGGGCCCGGTGTTAACCCCGATGCAAATACCGTGAAATGGGCGGGAATGGCATCTTACGTGAACGATCCCGATTGGGTAAAACCTAAAGGGATACCCGGCGATATTGAACTTCCAACCTATCCTGACGGGAGCAGTGCACTTGGGTATGCACTTAATGATGAAAGTGATCCCCGGAACGCCTTCCTTTATGATGCCATTGGATGCAAAGATATAAACGGAGCGCTTGCTTTATCTGCTGCCTCCATCTCCTCCAGTAACCAAACCGGAAAAGTTGATTATACAGTACCCGGACCGGGCGGTGCCACTTTTAAGGCGGATGATATGTCCATTAAAAAAGATATGGCATCACCCTGGTGGGTTGGATACAACATACGGTCGGCCGAATATTTTATTACCCAGCACAACATTGATGGATTCTGGATAGACAACTACACGGGTTGGGACTTTATGGGCTCTGTGCCACTTGATATGGCTTTTGGGGAGTGGTCCGTTTCAAGCTTCAGGGACTATCTGCTGGAGAACCCGGTGGAGGGCGAAACCCATTCAGAAGATTACGATGTGAGGGATGCGCTGAAAGCCCGGTTCCTGACTTACTTCCCTTCAGGAAATCCCGAAGATCTTAAGAGCCATACAACCAGGGGATACTGGAATCAGGATCTATGGATGGACGACCCCCTGTGGAGCACCTATAAGTGTCATAAGGCCAAAACAGGCAACAGGAACATGATCAGGCTCTATGAGGGTATCAAAGAGGTGGCTGAAGGGGCAGGAAAGGACCCGGAAAATATCCTGGTTTCAGGAAACGACCTCCCCGGTATCAACTTCGGATCATTTAAAGGGTTATCGCTCGATATTGCCTCAACGGAGTACTCTCCCGTATACAACCGGTCAACCCATGGCTATTCTGATGGAATCCCTCCACACGGAAACACAACTCCCTTCTATGCAATAACCACCTCATTTACAAAGAGTCATATTGGTTCAGTATGGTATTACCTGGATGGAGAATACGCAAAATACCAGGGCAATCCGACCCTGGGAGAGCTGTTGGGTTATGAGGCACTTACAGGAAATATAAGTCTGAATCTGGGAAAGCAGCAGCCCATGTTTCCGGGAGATGATGCCAGTGCTCTCAACGTCAACACCACCATAGAAAAGATGGCTCCCCTCTTTGGCCAGCGCGAGAGAGAAGGTGAAGTTGGCCTCTATTACTCCACAGATTCAGAATACCTCTATATCACACCAAATGGTACTGCCAAAAATGCGCGAATTCCTGCCATAACCGGTTACTACGGGTGGGGGACTGCACTGGAGAGACTCCATATCCAATACAGGGCAATCCCGGATTTCAAATTAACAGAAGCGTATCTGGACGGACTTTCGGTTTTAATTCTTCCAAATGTTGAATCCATTGATCCCGTCAAGATTGAGCAGGTCATCGTTCCTTTTGTGGAAAATGGCGGTTCCGTTATTATCTCCGGGAAAAATGCAGGGCGGTACCAGGGCATCAAACAGAATTTTACTAAAAATGATTCGCCGCTTCTTTATGATCTGACACTTAACAAACCCACAAACGGAAATGTCCTTTTTATTAAAGAGGAGGCAGATACTGAATTCTATATCTATCATCTGGACAGAACCTGGAGTTATGGCGCTAACGAGCTTGCTGTTCTGAAGGAGTCCATTGATTCCCTGGTCAACATGGGCGCCCTGGCACGGCAAACCGAATTGGTTGGTTTTAACGAAGGTAAAGTCAGGGCCATCATGCATGCAGACAGGAGTGAGGAGCGGTGGTTTGTGGACCTGCTGAACACAAATATTAATTTAACCTATGACATCATCACTCCCTCCGAGGGTGGAACCCTGATTTTAACCCTGCCCGAAGAGCTTGTCCGGACTCCGACTTACTCCTTCTACGATACAGATGTAGAAAAACCCTACAAACTCGAAGCAGAGACAATGGCTGATGGCAGGGTTGAACTCACCATACCTGGATTCAGAATGTACGGCTCCCTGGTCATTGATGGAGAACTGGGAGCCGGGGTTCCGGAAGTTACTTCCCCGTCAAACGTTGAACTCTCGCTCTTTCCCAATCCGGCAGCCGATGTGATAGAGGTTGTTGCAGCACATGAGATATTGAATATAAAAATATATACCATATCCGGTAAACTTATGTACCAGGATAATCTGAAGAACAGGAAGCGTGTATCCATTGACATTGAGAAATTTGGAGAAGCCATCTATATCCTTCAAATTGCGACTCATCAGGGTATCTCAACAAAACGCTTTATAGTGATGTAGTCTATCATGAATGTGACCGTCAATTATGGGGTGACGAAGCGTAATAATCCTTTATTAGATACTGCTAAAACTTAATTATGAAGAAACTATTCACACTCATTTCACTTGCAACCCTGCTCATCTCCTGCCAGCAGAAGGTGGAGAAATCTGCATCGTTTGAAGTTGTTTACCCGAATGTAAAAACGGGTAACCGGACACTTGACCTGGCTTACAGGATTGCAATAGGTGATCTGTTTACAAATATCCAGGATTACGAAAGCAAGCTTACCGGCGAGGTGGTTCCGGTGATCATTGCCGGGGTGGATTATAACAACCCATGGATACGCGATGCAGCGATCAATTCATGGAACGGAGGCTCATTTGTTGTTCCTGAAGTTGCTGAAAACACACTCTTTTCAGTGATTAAGGAGCATGAAAACGGAAAGTTGATCATGACCGGACAGTACTGGGATGCCATGTTGTGGACAACAGGTGCCTGGAATCACTACCTGGTAACAGGCGACAGAGAGTTCCTGGAACAGGCATTGAGAATTACCAGGGATGCACTGACATTTTACGAGGAGACCGAATTTGATCCGGAGTACAACCTCTTCCGGGGACTGGCATGGAGCGATGGCGTAGCCGAATATCCTGCAAAATATGCTAATACAGGTGGCATGAGCGGGGCCTTTTTATGGCCTGAATACAACAAAGAGAAAGTTGCAAAAAAAGGAGTTGGGATTCCCATGATGTCAACCTATGCAAATGCA
>JBDLIQ010000103.1:0-13932 GCA_039714775.1 Bacteroidota bacterium | reverse complement strand
ACCGACAATATGACCCGGTTCGCCGATTTACTGTTTCAGAACATTGACAAAGGATCTAGTTTTGCTTTAGGAACAAAGTGTATGTAACCTATTAGGCGAATTATAGATTTAAAACAAAATGAAACGAACATGAGCTTTTTTAATCTGAACTTCAAACCAGATTAAAACAGGTTCATGTGAGAGCGAAGCGGTTACATATGATTTTTAATTTTATGTAACCTTAACTAAACAATGAAATTCAAAATCAAATGAAAATGGGAGCTGGATTATTTTGGGGTGCATTCTTACTCTTATTGGGTATCGCACTAATTATTAAGGTGGTATTTCAGGTTGAATTCCCGGTCTTCAAGGTACTGGTGGGGATCTTTCTGATCCTGCTGGGGATCAAGGTGCTCTTTGGGCGCTTTATCATCCCTTCCCACCATTTTGAGGCAGAGGAGACCATCTTTAACGAACGAACCTATGGTGATCCCGAACCGGGGAAGGAGTATACCGTCCTGTTTGGCAAGGGAGTCTACGACTTTACAAGCGTGGATCTGAGCAGAGGAAACTTTCATTCGAAGATCAGCACGGTTTTCGGTGGTACCCAGATTATCATTCCCCGTGATGTGCCGGTGAAGATCACTGCCGACGCGGTTTTTGCGGGTGCTGAACTGCCTGGCGGAAACACGGCTGTGTTCGGATCCTCCTTTTACCAGAGCGACTCGTGGAGTCCCGACTCGGCCAGTATCAACATCAAAGTGGATGTGGTATTCGGGGGTGTTCAGGTGATTCTCAGGTAATCTTTTTTCAGAAAAGATCCATTTTACTAATTTTGCAGTAAACATGCGAAATTATGTCAGGACACAGTAAATGGTCTACCATCAAGCGCAAGAAGGGCGCCAATGATGCCAAGCGGGGAAAATTATTCACAAAACTGATCAAAGAGATCACTGTAGCTGCCAGCGTAGGCGGTATGGATCAGGAAAACAATCCCAGGCTGCGTTCTGCGGTTCAGAATGCCAGGGGGATGAACATGCCCAAGGATACCATTCAGCGGGCCATCAGCAAAGCAGACAAAGACAGCTCCTCCTTTTTAGAGCTCACCTTTGAGGGGATGCTTCCCCACGGGATCGGGGTCTTCATAGACTGCCTGACAGACAACCGCAACCGGACGGTCAGCAATGTGAGGTCGATCTTCACC
The DNA here is from genome assembly GCA_039714775.1 of Bacteroidota bacterium. Taxonomy (GTDB): domain Bacteria; phylum Bacteroidota; class Bacteroidia; order Bacteroidales. Next base: position 12,749 of record JBDLIQ010000103.1, on the reverse strand, counting down.
AAAAGAGGGGGTAACCTGGGCACCAATGGTTCTTTAAGCTACATGTTTGAGCGGAAGGGGATCATCAGCCTCCCCAAAGGGGAGATGGATCCCGAGGAGCTGGAGCTGGAGCTGATTGATGCAGGTGTGGAAGATGTTGAGCTGGCTGATGATACATTCATGATCACCACCCCCATGGAGGATTTTCACAGTGTTCAGAGGAAGCTCCAGGAGATGGGACTCGAGCCTGAAAGTGCCGAGCTGCAGCGGATTCCAAACGATACGGCCGACCTCACTACCGAACAGGCTCTGCAGATCATGAAGATCGTTGAGGAGTTTGAGGATGACGATGACATTCAGGCGGTTTCTCATAACCTTGAGGTCACCGACGAGGTGAATGAGGCACTGGGTTAGTGTCGTGTCACGACACTAACTGGGTTCCATCCCTTTGTTGATCATTCTTACACAGAACACCATCACCCCGATAATGATGCCGGCCATGGCAAAGGTGCGGCCCAGATGGTCGGGATCGGTCCAGTTAAAAAAGAGCAGTGCCGGGCCCGATAAAAAGAGGAGGAGAGATGAGATCAGGGGGAACCTCTCCAGTTTGAACTTGGTCAGGCTCAGTCCAATGGCCCATAATCCCACAAAACTACTTCCGATCAGCCTGTAAAACTGCTCCTGGCTGAACTGCTCCAGCAGTGTTAACTTAACCTGCTCACTGGTCTGAGCCATGCCTGTTTCCAGCATTCCCACTGTGTACAGGTTCATCTCCATCCCATACTTTGCCATCATCACAAATGCTGCAGATGCAGCCAGCATGAACAATCCATTCAGGTATTGCAGTACCCTGAGCCGTCTCCTGAAAACAGCCAGGTAGAAGGGGATGGCGATTGCGGTAAACAAGGCAGTGGCCAGCCAGGTGTATGCGCTGATTTTCTGACTCAGGATATGCTCAGAAAAATAGGCCAGGTCCTCGTCGAGTGTTGCATTCTGACTTACAAGTTTGACATCCAGCAGCAGGGAGGTGATGTAACTGAAAGCCACCAGGATCAGCAACAGTCCGGCAAACACCTCTCTCCGTCTTATCTTTTTTTGTTTTTTCTGCTGCATTGGGTGAAAGTAAACATTTTCTCAGAATGTCAACAGAATTTGATTAATTTTGCTTCACAAAAAAAAGGGATGCGATACCTCATTCTTGTCATTGGTTTTCTACTCTATTCCGGTAATGTTACACTGGCCCAGTCAGGATCACGGGTAGACCTCCTGCAAACGATTCAGGATGGTGACGGGCAGGGCCAGGTGCAGATCGAGGCAGACAGCCTGTTGCTGGTCAATTATTACAAACTCAGGATCAGGGACCGAAAAATATCGGGCGTGCCCGGATACAGGATCAGGATCTATTCCGAAAGCGGGCTTGGTGCCAAGGAGGAGCAGCAGCGTGTCAGGGCCAGCTTCCTCTCACTTTTTCCGGACATCGATGCCTATTACAAGTACGAAGAGCCCTATTTTAAAGTGTATGTGGGTGATTGCCGGACCCGCAGTGAGGCACTGAAGCTGCACGACCGTATAAAAGGGAGTTTCCCCAACTCCTTCTATTTGCCCGATTATATCAACATTCAATGACGGATGAGATAAAGCATAAATGTGGTATTGCCATGGTCAGGCTCCTGAAGCCGCTGGAGCATTACCAGCTGACGTATGGATCATGGAGGTATGGCCTTGAGAAATTGTACCTGCTTATGGAGAAGCAGAGAAACAGGGGGCAGGACGGGGCCGGGATGGTAAGCCTGAAACTGGATACACCGCCTGGCAGAAAATACTTTAGCCGGCAGCGTGAGACCGGATCATCCGCCATCAATGAGATATTCGGAAGGGTATACAAAGATTATAGCATAGCAGAACAAAATCACCCGGAGGCATTTATTGATCCCAACTGGGCAAAATCGAACCTTCCCTTTGCAGCTGAAGCTTATCTGGGTCACCTCCGTTACGGAACCTTCGGATCCAACAATATCGAAAACCTTCACCCGGTTATGCGGCAGAACAACTGGCGTACCAGGAACCTGGTGCTGGCCGGAAATTTCAACCTGACCAATGTGGATGAACTCTTCCAAATCCTGGTGGAGCTGGGTCAGTTTCCAAAGGAGTACTCCGATACGGTAACCATGCTGGAGAAGGTGGGCCACTTCCTGGATGTTGAGAACCAGCTCCTTTTTGATAAATACAAAAACGAAGGGTATTTCAACCGGGATATCACCGAAAAGATAGGCAGGAGTCTCAACGTGTGTAAGATCCTGGAAGAGGCCAGTAAAAGCTGGGATGGTGGTTATACCGTTGCAGGAATGATGGGGCATGGTGATATGTTTGCCATCCGCGATCCCTGGGGCATCAGGCCTGCATATTATTATAAGGATGACGAAGTGGTGATCGTTGCATCGGAACGGCCGGTGATCCAGACAGCCATGAATGTAAAGTTTGATTCGGTCCGGGAGGTGCCACCGGGTCATGCCCTGGTGGTCAAGAAAGATGGTGAGGTGATCATTAAAAGGATCCGGGAAAAACAGGAGAAGAGATCATGCTCTTTCGAAAGGATCTATTTCTCCAGGGGCTCCGACAGAGAGATTTACAGGGAGCGCAAAAAGCTGGGGGAGCTACTGGTGCCGAATATCCTGAAGGCGATCGATTATGATGTGGACAACACCGTCTTCTCTTTCATTCCCAATACCGCCGAGTCGGCTTTTTACGGCATGGTGCAAGGCGTGGAGGACCACATGGTAAAAAAGAAATGGGAGCAGCTCCGCAATTTGAACGGGACCTGCAGTCAGGAAGCGGTACTTCAGATCATGAATGAACGTGCCCGCATCGAGAAAGTGGCTATTAAGGATTTGAAACTCAGAACATTTATCTCACAGGACAGGGGCCGGCAAGAGATGGTTAGCCATGTGTATGATGTGACCTATGGCTCCATCCGCAGGGGTGAGGATAACCTGGTGGTGATCGATGACAGCATCGTCAGGGGAACCACACTGAAAGAGAGCATCATTAAGATCCTCGACCGGCTTGATCCCAGACTGATTGTGGTGGTCTCATCATCTCCCCAGATCAGGTATCCCGACTGTTATGGGATCGATATGGCCAGGCTGGGAGATTTTACGGCTTTCCAGGCGGCAATTGAGCTGCTGAAAGAGAACAACATGGAGCACGTGATCAACGACGTGTACAAGAAGTGTGATATGCAGAAAGATCTGCCCAAGGAGGAGTTCGTAAACTATGTAAAAGATATCTACAAGCCCTTTACCGATGAGCAGATCAGTCAGAAAATCTCAGAGATGCTTACCGCTCCGGATGTGAAGGCCGAGGTTAAAATCGTTTACCAGAGCATTGAAAATCTCCATGTGGCGATTCCCGATGACCTGGGCGATTGGTACTTCACAGGTGATTATCCCACCCCGGGAGGGAACAAAGTGGTGAGCACCGCATTTCTCAACTACATTCACGGGATCAATTCCCGCGCTTACTGATATTGAAACGCTTTGTAAGCCTGGCAATCTTCAGATCCCGTCGGCGGATGCTCCTGATCTTCTGCAGCTGCTTCGGCACATAGTTTATCACATGGCGTTCCACCTTGGCTTTGTAGAGGTCGTTGACCGTAATCATGATCCCGGTCTCCTCCACATCCCCGAAAGTCTTGTTCAAAACGGTCCCGAATGTTTTCATCGAGGGTGAAAGGTTCATGTAAGCATTGATCAGGGGAGGGATGTTCTCACCGCAGGCCCTCACCTCTTTGGAGAGAATCTTATAGTCCTGCTCATAATTTTGTCCCGTAAAAATGGCAGTCAGTTTTGCCCGGTCAGTGACCACTTTCACCGGCTCTTTCGGGGTGACCAGCGCCTCCCTGTCCGGGAAGTGTTTGTTCAGGAAGAAGAGAATCATGTCCCTGGCCATCTGGTGGTAGTGGAGGTACATGGTCACCTTCCCGAACAGGTATCTCTTGTCGGGATAGTCCAGCATCAGCGTTCCCAGTCCGTCCCACAGGTTGTCCAGGGCGTATAACCCTTTTTTTCGCAGTGCCGAGGACTGGTACCTGGGCTGTACAAAGGAGCGGCCCAGTTCAATCATGTGTGGTACGTACTCCTTTACAAACTGGTCGGAAAAATCGAATAATTTGGCAGTGGCCAGCTTCACCTTGCCACTCTTTATACACTTGCCCGGATCACAGATATGAAAACGATAACCTCCCAGGATGGCATTTTCATCAGGGTCCCAAACGATCAGCTGCTTGTATGAATCTTCCCCTGTATCGTATTCATCAAGGTCACATTCCAGTCCGGTTCCTCCTCCCGCATTGCGGAAAGAGAGCTCCCTGAGCCTTCCGATCTCGCGCATGGTATTGGGTGCATTATCGGCAGTGATGATGTAGATCTTATTCCCGGCCTTATTGGTTTTCCGGATAAACCTTTCAGGAGTAAGCTCATCTAACAGGGCTTCCAGGGGAGCCGGGGGTATTATCTCCTTCATGGGTATGTTCATATTTTTCAATAAAGTTAATCAATCAGGTTGAATGTAGCTGAATTTCTGCTTCGGATCATCAGCGATCAGGTAGACATGGTCCTTCACAAGCTGTGCCCACTGGTGTGGACTGAACCGTTTGTCAAAAGTTTCGTAGGGAATCGGCAGCCCAAAGGTGATGACAAAGTGTTTCTTGTGGGCTGCTTTATCCATGTAATAGCAAAAGTATTAAAAAAAACCCGGCTACCCTCCTTCTAAAGTTATTAACAAAGTGGGGAAAAGTGGGGTGAAATGGTACAAAGTGGTGAAAAAGTACTATTTTTACGTTCAAACCCGTGGAAACCCTATGACTACCTTCATTGGAGATTATACAGTGAGGCTCGATCCCAAAGGGCGGCTCTCTTTTCCTGCTGCGTTTAAAAAGCAGATTGGGGAGGCCCTGAAGGCAGGTTTTGTGCTCAAGCGGGATGTGTTTGAGAATTGCCTGATCATGTATCCCATGGAGGAGTGGGAGCGGCAGAACAGGATTATTCGATCAAGGACCAATCCTTACAACAAGGAGCATGCACGCTTCCTGCGGATGTTTTTCTCCGGCACAGCCGAGGTTTCCATGGATGCCAACAACCGAATGCTGATCCCGAAAAGACTGCTTGAATATGCCAATATCCGAAGCGAATTGGTGCTGGCCGGACAGTCAGGTAAGATCGAGATCTGGGCTTCGGAGCAATATGGCAGGGTCAGTGTGGCTGATGATGATTTTGCCACCATGGCGGAAAAAATATTGGGAGGATCGTTTGATGAACCAGATATATAATGGGCTATCATAAGCCGGCATTGCTGCATGAAAGTATAGAAGGATTAAATATAAGACCAGAGGGCATTTACGTTGATCTGACCTTTGGTGGAGGGGGGCATTCCCTCGAAGTTCTAAAAAAATTGGGAAAAAAAGGCAGGCTTGTAGCATTTGATCAGGATCAGGATGCCAGGGCCAATGTTCCGGATGACAGCCGCATCATTTTTGTCGGGGCAAACTTCAGATACTTAAGAAATTTCCTGAGATATCATGCCATTGAAAAAGTGGACGGAATACTGGCCGACCTGGGTATCTCCTCTCACCAGATTGATATTCCCGGCCGGGGATTCTCCTTTAAATCAGAGGCAGCGCTTGATATGCGCATGGATGTGCGAAGCAAACTAACAGCTTCCAGCCTGTTGAATGAATACCCGGTGAATGAGCTGGCGAGAATCTTCTGGACCTATGGGGAGTTGGGAAACGGCAGGGCACTGGCTACGGCCATTGGTAATGCCAGGAGGCAGGGGGAGCTGCGCACCACCGGGGAGCTGGAAGAGGCTCTTAAGCGGTTTATACCAAGGGCCAAGCCCAGTAAGTTCCTGGCAAAGGTATACCAGGCCCTGAGGATCGAAGTAAATGGTGAGATGGAATCGCTGGGGGAGATGTTGCTCCAGACCACCGGCAGTCTGCAGGACGGGGGAAGGCTTGTGGTCATTACATACCACTCCATCGAGGACCGGATTGTGAAGAATTTTATGCGCTCAGGGAACCTTGAGGGCGAGCTTGCCAAAGATTTTTACGGTCATCCCCAGACCCCGTGGAAGCTGGTTAACCGTAGTGTGATAACGCCTTCTGATGAAGAGCTGGAGGTGAACAACAGGGCCAGAAGCGCCAAATTGAGAATTGCAGAAAGAGTGAACTGATGGTTAAGGAGAAGCGAAATATCGAATTTGACACTACCATGGAGGAGAGGGATCAATCCTTCTCATTTCGTGACCTGCTGGATGGGAACGTGCTGACCCGGAAGGTGGTTCTGAAGCAATCCAGGTTTATCCTCCTGCTGGTTGTAATCGCCTTTATCTCCATAGCCAACAGGAACCATGCAGAGAAAACAGTGATCCGGCTGAACCGGCTGCAGGGAGATGTGAAAGAGATGCGTGCCAAATCCATCACCATCTCCTCCGATCTGGTGAAAATAAGCCGCCAGAGTGAAGTGGTCCGGCTGGTCAACAGGTATGAGCTGGAACTGGAAGAGAACCTGGAGCCACCAAAAAAACTGATCGATACAAAGGAGTGATATGTCATTGAAGCGGGACATACTGATTCGTGCATCCCTGGTTTACATCCTGATGTTGATCGCGGGATTACTCATTTTTGGTAAGGCACTGCACCTGCAGTTCTTTGAGAAGGAGCAATGGGCACAGGAGGAGAACAGCACCGTCCGCCACAAGGTCATTGAACCCAACCGCGGGAATATCTATTCATCCGATGGACGGTTGCTTGCAGTTTCTGTCCCATTTTACGAGATCCGCATGGATTTCCGCTCAGAATCGTTTACCAATGAGATTTTCGATGGCGGGGTTGACAGGCTCTCCAAGTCACTCTCAAACCTTTTCCAGGACCGGCACTGGTCCACCTACAAACGTGAACTGGTCAGGGCAAGGGAGTCAGGTAACCGCTACTTCCTGGTTAAAAGAAACGTAACCTATACCCAGCTGCAACAGGTGAAGAAGTTTCCAATCTTCAACCTGGGCAAGTACAAGGGGGGGGTGATCTATGTGCAGCAGAACAGGCGGATCAGACCTTACGGAATGCTGGCTGCCAGGACAGTGGGCTACACCATGGGTGGAGATCTGCGTAGTGTGGTGGGTATTGAGGGGGCCTATGAGACCGACCTGAAAGGGGTGGAGGGTTACCGGCTGATGCGCAGGATCAGGGGTGATGTGTGGATGCCCATCAATGATGCCAATGAGATTGAACCCCAGGATGGCTATGACATTGTGACCACCATCGATGTGGACCTGCAGGATGTGGCCGAAAATGCACTCTATACCCAGTTGGAGCGCCATGGAGCCGACCACGGAACCGTGGTCCTTATGGAGGTGAAGAGCGGAAAGGTCCGGGCCATTGCCAACCTGGCCAGGGATAAGGATGGTCTCTATAGCGAGGATTACAATTTCGCCATTGGTGAGAGTACAGAACCGGGCTCAACCTTCAAGCTGGCTTCAATGATCGCCCTGCTTGAAGATGGCCATGTTAATCCGACCGACATTGTGGATGTGGGAGATGGTGTAACCCATTATTATGGTCAGAAACTGGAAGACAGTGGTGATGAGGGGCTGGGGGAGATCACGGTCCAACGTGCATTCGAAGCCTCCTCCAATGTGGGGATCTCCAGACTGGTGTACGACAATTATCATGAAAACCCGGAACAGTTTGTGGACCGGCTCTATGAGATGGGGCTGAACCGGAAACTGGGGATCGAAATAAAGGGGGAAGGGAAGCCCGATATCAAGTATACAGACAGTGAATTGTGGTCGGGCCTCTCACTGCCATGGATGTCCATCGGTTATGAAGTACGGATGACCCCGCTACAGATACTGGCGCTCTATAATGCAGTGGCCAACGATGGCAGGATGGTTAAACCGGTATTTGCAGAGGAGATGCGCTCTCATGGTAAAACAGTGAAGCAGTTCCGTACTGAGATACTCAACAACCACATCTGTTCCAGGGAGACCCTGGGTCAGGTCAAAGAGATGCTGGAGGGGGTGGTGGAGAACGGGACGGCGCGGAACCTCTCCAACAACCATTACCAGATTGCCGGAAAAACAGGAACTGCCCAGGTCTCACTCAACAAGGAGGGCTATACAAAATCCCTTTACCAGGCCTCCTTTGCCGGTTATTTCCCGGCCGATAACCCCAAGTATTCCTGCATCGTTGTGGTCAATGCCCCATCAAAACAGATCTACTACGGGAACCTGGTGGCGGGTCCTATTTTCCGGGAGGTTACCGACCGGATCTATGTGAGGGAATTTGAGATGCACACCACTCCCGTCGAGAGGGCGGAACAGGATATAGAGGCGCCCTATTCAAAAAGCGGAATGCGCCAGCCGCTGGAATCCACCTACAGTCAGCTGGGACTGCCCATGGAGGATCATGAAACTACCGGGGAGTGGGTCTCCACGAAAAGCACACCCCGGGGCATGGTGCTCAGAACAAGGAGTGTGTATGACGGACAGGTACCCAACGTGGTGGATATGGGTTTGAAGGATGCCCTCTACCTGCTTGAAAACAGAGGCATCAGGGTGGTGGTTGACGGACGGGGCACTGTTCGCAGTCAGTCGGTACTGGCAGGAACACAGATCAGAAAAGGAATGGAGGTAAAGTTAAACATGAGCATCAAGAAGGGATAGATGAAGCTGCATCAGATCATAGCGGAGGTGGAGACCTTGAGCATCAGCGGCGGGACGGATCAGGAGATCAGCGGGATCGCCTATGACTCGCGCCAGGTGAAGGCCGGAACCATCTTTGTGGCTGTCAGGGGCGGAGGTGCCGATGGACACAATTTCATCGGTAAAGCCGTTGCATCGGGTGCTGTTGCCGTTGTCTCAGAAGAGGAGCCACAGGCGGCTGAGGAGAATCCCCGGGTCACATGGATCAGGGTCTCCCGCTCCAGGGCCGCCCTCTCTCTGGTGGCCTCTGCATTTTTCGGGCATCCCTCCAGGGAGCTGCACCTGGTAGGGGTGACAGGGACCAACGGGAAGACCACCATTGCCACATTGCTCCACAAAATCTACACCCGGCTTGGATTCAGGGCAGGGTTGCTCTCCACCATCCAGGTGGTGGTGGGGGAGCAGTCGCATCCGGCCACCCACACCACCCCCGATCCCCTTCAGATAAACCGCTTTTTAAGAGAGATGGTGGATTCCGGCTGCGGAGCCTGCTTTATGGAGGTCTCATCACACGCCATCGACCAGGAGCGTATCGGGGGACTCGATTTCGATGGGGGGGTCTTCACCAACCTGACCCGTGATCACCTCGATTACCACAAAGATTTCAAGAGCTACCTGGAGGTGAAGAAGCGCTTTTTCGATCAACTCTCTGAGGAGGCATTTGCACTGGTGAACAGGGACGACAAAAACGGGATGGTGATGTTGCAGAATTGCCGGGCCAGGAAACATAGTTTCAGTATGCAAACGGTTTGTGATTTCAGGGGGAAGATCGGTGAGATGCATCTCGAGGGATCCTCTTTGGAGATCAATGGTTCCGAGGTGTGGGTAAGACTTCCCGGCCGGTTTAATGCCAGCAACCTGCTCTCTGCCTATGCAGTTGCCCTGCTTTCGGGGCAGGAGCATGATGATGTACTGCGCGAACTGAGCGAAGTTGAAGCGGTGAGGGGCCGGTTCGAGACCTGTCGCTCCGAAACCGGGATCACCGGGATCGTGGATTATGCCCACACGCCAGATGCCCTGAGCAATGTGCTGGAGACCATTCATGAGGTCAACCGGAAAAACGGGCAGATCATTACCGTGGTGGGTGCGGGGGGAGACCGTGACAGGGGTAAGCGGCCCCGGATGGCTCTTATCGCGGCAGAGGCCAGCCACAAGGTGATTCTCACTTCGGATAATCCCCGAAGCGAAGATCCTGAAACCATCCTGGACGACATGATGGAGGGGGTGCCACAGGAGCTGAAGGATCGCATCCTTCGCATTGCGAGCCGGGAAGAGGCCATCAGAACCGCCTGCATGCTGGCCACTCCCGGTGATACGATCCTGGTGGCCGGGAAAGGACATGAGAAGTTCCAGGTGATCGGGGAGAAGAGGTTGCCTTTTGACGATATGCAAATCCTTCAACACAATTTAAAATAGCACCCGATGATATACCACCTGTTTACATACCTTGAACAGTTTGATTTCCCGGGAGCCGGTATGTTCCAGTACCTCTCATCCAGGGCCTCCTTTGCGGTCATCACCTCACTGGTGATCAGTCTGCTTGTGGGCAAACGAATCATCAATTTCCTGCATCGCAAACAGATTGGCGAGTCCATCAGGGACCTTGGGCTGGATGGTCAGACTCAGAAGCAGGGGACGCCCACCATGGGCGGGATCATCATCCTGGCATCCATTGTGATCCCGGTGTTGCTTTTTGCCGATCTGACCAACATCTACATTATCCTGATGCTTATTACCACTGTATGGCTTGGGCTTATCGGTTTTCTGGACGATTATATCAAGATTTTCAGGAAGAACAAGGAGGGGTTGCGGGGAAAATTTAAGATTATCGGCCAGGTGGGCCTGGGGCTGATTGTGGGGGTGACGCTCTTTTTGAGTGATGATGTGATGATACGCGAAAGGGTTCCTGTTACACAGGAGAATTTTGAAACCTACAGTACCGAAGAGATGCATGTGGATGATCGAGGCGACCTCTATGTGATCAATGAACACAAGCGGCCACTGACCACCATTCCCTTCATGAAAAACAACGAATTCGATTACACATGGCTTGTATGGTTCGCCGGGAAGTACGCCGACCCGCTGGTCTGGATCATCTTTATCCTGGCTGTCATCTTTATCGTGACTGCAGTATCAAACGGAGCCAACCTCACCGACGGACTCGACGGACTGGCCACAGGGTCAGCTGCCATCATTGCGGTCACCCTGGGGGTCCTGGCCTGGTTGTCCGGAAACGTCATATACTCGAACTACCTGAATATCATGTATATACCACATGCCGGTGAGCTTGTGATCTTTGCCGGGGCGATGATCGGTGCCACAATCGGGTTCCTCTGGTACAACTCATTTCCGGCCCAGGTCTTTATGGGAGATACAGGGAGTCTTGCCCTGGGAGGGATCATCGCTGTTTTTGCGGTGGTCATCCGCAAAGAGCTTCTGATCCCCATCCTGTGCGGAATCTACCTGGTGGAGAGCCTTTCGGTGATCCTGCAGGTGGGCTGGTTCAAACAGACCAAAAGAAAATATGGGTCGGGGCGCAGGATCTTCCTGATGTCACCCATCCATCACCATTTCCAGAAGCAAGGATACCCCGAGCCCAAGATTGTGATCAGGTTCTGGATCGTGGGGATCATGCTGGCAGTAGTAACCATTGCAACCCTTAAGATTAGATAATATAAAAACAAAATAGACCCTATGGAAAACAGAGAGCGCATAGTGATTCTCGGAGCAGGCGAAAGCGGAACAGGAGCTGCCATTCTTGCGCGGCAGAAAGGATTTGATGTTTTTGTTTCAGATGCAGGAAAGATCAAACCTTTTTACCGCGATCTGCTGGATCAGTACCAGGTGCTGTATGAATCGGGAGGGCATACCGAACGACTCATACTCAATGCTACGGAGGTGATCAAGAGTCCGGGAATTCCTGAAGGTGTTCCCATTATGAAGGTGCTCCGGAAGAAAGAGATCCCGGTTATTTCAGAGATTGAGTTTGCAGGCCGCTACACCGGGGCCAAGAAGATCTGTATTACGGGAAGTAACGGGAAGACCACCACCACTTCGCTTATTCACCACATGATGCGCAAAGCGGGTCTCAATGTGGGAATAGCCGGGAATGTGGGCCGTAGTTTTGCATACATGGTGGCCACCGAGTCATACGACTACTATGTGCTTGAACTGAGCAGTTTCCAGCTGGACGGCATGTATGAGTTTAAAGCCGATATTGCCATCCTGTTGAACATCACCCCCGATCACCTTGACCGGTACGATTACAATTTCCAGAACTATGTGGACTCCAAGTTCAGGGTGAGTCAGAACCTGACCGAAGATGAGTATTTCGTCTTCTGCTCCGATGATGAAATTACCATCAAGGAGCTCGAGAAGATCGTCACCAAAGCACAGCAACTCCCCTTCGCTTACGAGAAGAAGGAGAACGATGTGGCCTGGGTGGATGAGGAGGAGATGATGCACATCGAATACGAAGATGCCGATTTTTCCATGTCTGTCGAAGAGCTTGCCCTCAAGGGAAGGCACAATGCCTACAACAGCATGGCTGCAGGAATTGCAGGAAATGTTCTGAAGATCCGCAACGATGTGATCAGGGAGGCGCTGATGGATTTCCAGGGGGTGGAGCACCGGCTGGAGACAGTCACCAAGGTGCACGGGATCAATTTCATTAACGACTCCAAGGCCACCAATGTGAATGCCACCTGGTATGCCCTGGAGAGTGTGAAAGGGAAGATGGTCTGGATCGTCGGTGGTGTGGATAAAGGAAACGACTACAGCGAACTGTTTCACCTTGTGGAGAACAAGGTGAAGGCCATTGTCTGCCTGGGTAAAGACAACGAGCGTGTGATTCAGGCTTTTACAGGAAAAGTGGAGTCGATCGTTGAATCTGCCAGTATGGAGGATGCTGTAAAAGCTGCCTACTACCTGGCCAGGGACGGAGAGACGGTCATGCTCTCCCCTGCCTGCGCCAGCTTCGACCTCTTCAATAGTTTTGAGGACCGGGGAAGGCA
>JBDLIQ010000102.1:0-14056 GCA_039714775.1 Bacteroidota bacterium | reverse complement strand
TGCCAGCAGCTTCGGACACTCGGGATTCACAGGTTGCCTTACCTGGGCGGATCCTGAAAACGGACTGCTCTTTGTGTTCCTCTCAAACCGTGTTCATCCAGACATGGCAAATGCAAAGCTGATTGAGGAGAATGTGCGCACCCGCCTTCAGCAGGTGGCCTACGATGCCATTGTGAATGAGTAGGTTGGGCTTTGGCTGGATTTTGAAATGCGCTCTCTTTTCGTTAAATTTATTTTTTAAAATTCGTCCTTTATGCTCCGGAATGTCAGCATACTCCTGTTTGTGCTACTTGGTCAGGGGATGCAAGCCCAATATTGGAATGTGATATGCCTCAACAGGGAGTATAACTTCGAGATTAATAATTCAGACTTCATTGAATCCACCATACGCGTCGATTCATTTCACATCACTTCTGGAGATACCATTTTCTATCTCAACCGAATTGTTGAAGATTGTGACACCTCCTCCCTAAAAAACGGCATAGCAGAACAGGTGAAATACGATGCAGGGCAGTTCCTGCAGCGGCAGGTACGAAAAACAGATTCCACATTCATTTTCAGTTCACCGGAGCATTATGGGATCAGCCACAAAGCCCTTGTTGGTGATTCATGGCTATTTGACACTACGAATAATATAACAGCCCAGATTATCCAATCAGGACCGATGGTTCATGACAACACATCAGATTCTATAAAGATCATTGCCCTTTCTACGCAGGATACCATTATCCTGTCTAAAAGCAATGGATTAATCCGTTTTGACCCGATCTACGGGGATAAGAGGTATGATTTGATGGAGCGCAGGCTGCCCGGTTTTCACGATTACTTCAACTTCTCCCCAGGAGATATGTTTGAGTTTCACGGGCATCACTGGAATGTTGAACAGCCCAAAAGACTCTATGTTTTAAAAGCAGAAGTGGTTGGGAAATACAGTTCTGATTCACTGGTTGAATACGAAATGTCGGTCATGTACTACGAAAGAGATTGTTGTATACCAGAGGAGTTCTTTTATCTGCCAGATTTTGCTCTTTCCCGTAGATACAATGAAAAGTGGGTTTTTACCAACTCGACACTCCACCCCACCAATCTTTACAACAAGCAGTTGATCAGGGTGGACCAGTACCTGGAGTATCCTTTTTGTCAGGATCTGTATCAGTATTCGATGGTTCATTTGGGTATCGATTCTACAGGATTGTATACTAAAAGAGTGGGGCAGATGGATACTTTCGACTATTTTACAATGTGTGACACGCTACCTGGCATTATGACAAGGGTTTTTATCGAATGCTGTGATGAACGTGAATATGGTTTTACAGAAGGCTTGGGAATGACCATGGAAAAGGTGTCCGGATTTGAGTGGGGTGGAAGCAAAAGGCTGGTTGCGTACAGAAAGGACAATGACACGGTGGGCGTATTTACAGATGACAGGGAACTTGTGGTGTATTTGGATCTTCACCGCTCAGAAAATCTGGTGGTCTACCCCAATCCTGCCAGCACCGTACTGTATATCAGGGGTTCTGATCTGAGTTATGTGGTCAACTTATCGCTGACTGACCTGCAGGGCAGGATGGTGAAAGCGTTTGAAAATTGCATGGAGATGAATGTTTCAGAGATGATACCGGGTATTTACATATTGTGTATTGAAACATCAAACGGATTGATTCAAAGAAAGGTAATTATTAACGATCCTTAAATGCCAGGAATAGTATAGTAGATCCTGATATTTTAGGTAGTCATTCTCATCTCTCATTCGATCGGCCGGTAACTGAAGAGCCCGATGCCGGACCGGCCTGTGATGATGCCTCTGCCAGCAGCTTCGGACACTCGGGATTCACAGGTTGCCTTACCTGGGCGGATCCTGAAAACGGACTGCTCTTTGTGTTCCTCTCAAACCGTGTTCATCCCGACATGGCCAATGCAAAGCTGATCGAAGAGAATATCCGCACCCGCCTTCAGCAGGTGGCCTACGATGCCATTGTGAATGAGTAGGTTGGACTTTGGCTGGACTTTGGTTGGATTTTGAAATGCGCTCTCTTTTCGTTAAATTTATTTCACCATTCACTCCATAATCTATTGATCATGGACCCCAACAATAAAATGAGGATACTGACAACAGTTTTGATCATGTTGTGCCTGGTCATCCTCCAGGCAGAAGGGCAGAATTATATCCCTTTTCCATTAGAGAATGCCTCCTGGCACATCCGTCTGGCAACCACATGTGACAATAATGCTCCTCCTGATACTTCCCATGTGTGGTACACCCTGCACGGCGATACAACAATTCATGAGAGGGTCTATCATAAACTATGTATTGAGACTGGAGATTCAGAAGATCCGCTGTATGAACCGATAGGCGGATTGCGTGAAGAGGACAGAAGGATCTATTACATCGGGAAAGGCTTTTTGGGAAGTAATATTGAGAGCGAATACCTGCTTTATGACTTCACAAAAAATGTGGGAGATACCATTGAACACGATCAGAATGGTTTTTATCGATCTGTAATTCTTGAAACAGACTCTGTTCGGGTTGCCGGTCAATACAGGAAGAGATACAAGGTTAATAACGGATGGATGTATCATTACCCTGATTACATTATTGAAGGGATCGGAAGTGTGAGGAATGGCTTGCTGGGCCATGTATCGGACATACCCACCTGCGGATCGCACTACTGGGAGTATCTCTGTTTTAGTGAAGACAGACAAGTCCTGCACAGAAACCCGGCCTTCCCTGGTTGTTGTATCGGTGTCCGGAGTAACAGCATGGTTAACCGGTCCAAAAGCTGGTATACGCACATTCATTATTATATGAGTATGTCGGTAAATACTGAGATAATTGGACTTGGCTCTGATACCACCATCTCCGATACCACCTACGCCAGGGTCCTGCGTAATGAAACACCATACGGATTTTTGAGAGAGCAGGAGGGCCGGATCTTCTATAGACTTGACACGGATTCAAAGGAGAGGATGATTTATGATTTTTCCATTGCTGAAGGTGATACAGTTGTGGTGTATGGCCTGGTGGAATGGTCCGACAATGGTTTTATTGAAATTGAGTACCAATGTGATTCCATCGGTACGAAGGTATTCAATTCAATATCCCGGAGGATGTTTTATTTAAGTCCCACCCTGAATCCCGGTGCTAATACAGAAAGCTGGATTGAGGGTATTGGCAGCCTCTCAGGTCTTTTGCATAATTACGACGGACGTGTGGGTGGAGATGCATTTATTCTCTCCTGTGTTTACCATAATGACAGCCTGCTGTATAAAAAATATTCAGGGGACTGTGTCAGGGTGGCTGTTGGAGTTGGCAAAACATCAAGCTATCCTGTGAAGCTCTACCCAAACCCCACGGAGGGTATGATCCATGTCAGTCATTTTCAAAATGAGCACGATTTTGAATTACAGATCTATAACTCCCAGGGTCAGCTGGTGGTTGATTGTGAATTGGGTGAAGGTGATGATTCGGTATTGGTGCCCGGTCCTCCCGGTCTCTATATTGCAGTTATTAAGGATGGTCATGGGGTAGCCATTCAGCAGATGAAGATCATTAAGAGGTAAACAGATCCATGATTTTTTTCCTGCTCAATCTTGTACACATCAGCCATGCGCTCAAGTGAAAAAACCTGGTAGCCATTTTTGCTGTTTTTGAGAGTCACCACCCGCCTTCAGCAGGTCGTGATTTAGTGCCTGTTTTCTCCTTGTTATTGCGGAATTTGTCAGATATGGAACACCTTGTTGTTTTTAACTTTGTACCTTCAACATGCGAAATGTTTTAAAACGTAGAAGATGAAATTGAAAAAAGACAATTTGAAGTTATGGTCCTATATGATACTTGTGTCCATGTTGTCGGGATCATGGGTGGCAGGCGATATGACCCGTGATGCACAGGAGGAACCGGCAATCATCAAACCAACCCGTACAGAGGTTGTTGAGCCCATCAGAAACCCCACCTTTAGCAAATCCGGAGCGTGCGAACAGAAAAAACAGGGAGGCAATCCCCGTGTGGTGAATGGGTTTATGGTGTTTGATGGTGCCACGGATGGCAACCGGCAGGTGGATCCCCAGATTGCGGTGGGCGGCGGTTACGTTTTGCATGCCACCAACACCGGACTGATCATATACGATAAGAAGGGAAATCTCGTGGATGGGGTAAAGCAGTCCTGTTTCAACAATGGTATCGATCCAAAGCTCTTTTTCGACCCGCACAACCGGGTGTTCGGGTTTGATTTGTGGAACCCCTGGGACAAGGAGAAGAAGAAGCCTGTAAACATCTCGGTTTCCGAAACCAGTGATCCTACCGGGGCGTGGAACACCTACCCGGTTCCCTCACCGGACGAAGTTGACGGCGGAGGCATCGGCTACAGCCGGAAATGGATCGGTTACAGTTTTCCCGGTGGGGACGAGAGGACCTTTGTAATCAGGACTGAAGAGGCGATGAAGGGGATTCCGGCTACGGTATACTATTTCCCCGGGAGCCTGGGACATCCTGTGAATATGCAGGATGCCATTGATGACCTCTATTTCTTCTCCATCAATGAAAAGGAGATCATCATCCACAGGGTGTTTGAGGATGCCGAAGGGGAGCCGGTGGCCCGGCTGGTAAGCCGTTTTGAACACAACCTTGCATCTGTTGACTGGCCACCCAAATCACCCCAGAAGAACAGCGAGCAACTCACCGCATCGGGCGACAGGAATCCAAAGGTGCTTGTTTACCAGAATAACCACATCTGGTTTTCCCAGACCATCAACTGGAATGGAAGGGCCGCGGTGCAGTGGAACCAGGTTGATCCGTCAGGATCCGTTGTACAGACCGGGCTGCTTTGCAGCGAGACCACCAGTTATATCCAGACCACCCTGGCTGTCAACTCCCGGAGTGATGTGCTGGTGGGGTTCCAGGAGACCGGCAGTGACATGTTTATCAGTCCGCGCATGGCCTTCAGGCTTGCAGAGGACCCTTTGGGTACCCTGCGGCAGATCGTCAGCCTGGGAGAGGGCAAGGGAGCCACCTCGGGTGTATCCTGGGGAGACTACAGCGGCAGTACCATTGACGGTGACAACCTGACCGACCTCTGGACCATCCAGAGCATAACCAGTGAAGAGGGGAGGGGGCATACCGTGATTGCCAGGGTGCCGTTTCAATAGTTGGTCTTTGTATTTCTTCTGATCTTCTGCCTGAATCACCAGGACTATTTTGATAGAAACATACGATGAGCAGACTTGATATTATAATATTTATACTCTATGGGGTTGTTATTGTCCTGGTTGGCAATTTTCTGGCCCGTTCCAAAGGGAAAAAGCAGAATAGCTCAGATTATTTTTTTGCCAGTAAGTCGCTGCCCTGGTTCCTGGTGGGGAGTTCGATTATCGCGGCCAATATCTCTGCCGAACAGTTTATCGGCATGTCCGGATCCGGATATGCCATTGGCCTGGGCATTGCCACCTATGAGTGGATCGCAGCACTGATCCTGATTGTAGTGGCAAAATATTTTCTACCTGTATTTATACACCGGGAGATCTATACCATGCCCCAGTTCCTGGCACTCCGTTATGACAACCGGATCAAAACCATTCTGGCCATCTTCTGGCTCTCTCTGTTCGTTTTCGTCAACCTCACTTCCATCTTATACCTGGGAGCACTTGCCCTGAGGTCCGTATTTGGGATCGAAATGATCTACGGGATCATTGGCCTGGCTGTATTCTCCCTGCTTTATACCCTTTTAAACGGTTTAAAGGCGATTGCCAGCACCGATATCATTCAAGTTGTTTTTCTGCTCATCGGCGGGATCATCACCACATGGGTGGCAGTGGATCTGGTAGGTGGTAAAACGGGGATCATAAATGGGTTTGAGACCATGTATAGCGAAATTCCGGAAAAGCTCCATATGATTATCAAACCAACGGACGAGAACTACTTCTTTCTTCCCGGTATACGGGCGGTTTTCGGGGGGATCTGGATTGCCGGGATCTACTATTTTGGCGCAAACCAGTATATAATTCAAAAGGCGTTCGGGGCTAAAAGCCTGCGCGAAGCACAGCACGGCATGATCTTCGCCGGATTCCTGAAGATTATCCTGCCATTTGTAGTGGTGATTCCCGGAATTGCTGCATTTGCCCTTTCTGCCGATATCGGGAAAGCAGATGAGGCTTACCCGTGGATCCTGGAGAACGTGGTTCCGGCAGGGATCAAGGGTTTAATCTTTGCGGCCCTGATTGCAGCCATTGTCTCGTCGTTCAGTGCCATCATCAACAGTACTTCCACCATTTTCACCATGGACCTGTATAAGCCCTACCTGAACAGGGACGCCACAGAGAAACAGCTGGTTAATGTGGGAAGGATAACCGGTATTGTTGCCATGGCAGTGGCAGTGGTACTTGCTCCGATGCTGGGCAGCATCGACCAGGCTTTCCAGTTTATACAGGAGTATACGGGGATGATCAGTCCCGGGGTCACCGCAGTGTTTGTGCTGGGGCTGTTCTGGAAACGGACCACATCCACCGCTGCACTCTGGGGAACCATCCTCTCCATCCCGGTCTCCGCAGCTATTAAATTACTTTTCCAGGGAATGCCTTTCCTGGACCAAATGCTGGTTTCGTTCCTGATTATTGCCGCATTGATGGTGGGGATCTCATTGCTTCAGGAAAAAGAGGGAAAGGGACTGGATATTTCCAGGAAGATATTCTGTACAGACCGGATATTCAATCTGCTGGCCATTGTATTGATTGTTATATTCTCTGGCATTTACATCATCTTCTGGTAAGCTTCCATCTCCCTGAATATGTTAAAGCAAGCTCTATTGGGAGTCTTCATCAATTTGTAAGAACACCTGGTTGGAGTAGCTTTCATCAAGTTGTATTTGTCTCTGGTAATTGCCCCATGAGAGATCCACGTAATCCATTTCATTGTTGATGAATAGTTGCAGTCTGCTGTTTTTATTGGTCAGCCTGCAGCTGATATCACCATTGCCGGTTACTGAAAGCTCCCTGGCTCCATTGTAGTGAAGATGGTACCCGCAGAGATGCTCCTTGGTGGATTTGGCCATGTAGGAAAGTTGTTCACCGGGCCGTTCATCTTCTGTTCCTTCATAATAGAAACTTTTGGTATCATGCACCCAATCTTTTCCCGGTTCTTCTCTGTAGAGCTTTAGCTTCTCAGGGAACAGGATTGTTGATCCCTCTGTTGCAGAGAGGTGACTGGGCGGGTAATAACTCCAGTAGCCCTCTCTTTCCCATGAGAGGAGATCGGGGGCATGGTCCAGGTCGAAGCGGAGCCCTATTTCACGTATGTAGCCTGCCGGTACCTGATCGACCTTATAGTTGATCCGGATCTTCCCGTTGGAACCTATGCTTATACGGTACTCAACAGGAATGATGCTGTCATAAATCCCTGCTATGGCAATGATTGCCTCATCATCTCTGATCTTGTAATGAAAATGCTCCAGTTGCCAGCTGGTGCCATGATCATCGATCAGGTGACATGAATGGACGATATATTTGCCTTTGGTACGAAGGTTCAGGTGGGGCCCTGACAGCCCATTGGTTCCGGATGGTTTCCGGATTTCGGAGATCAGACCACTCTTCTTGTCAAAGATCACACGGGTTCCATTATCACAATTGACACTGAAGATCCCCTCCTCTTCCTCTACTGTTATAATCTCCCCTGTTCCTGGGTTTTCGGCTGTTTTATGGGGAGCAGCCAGATGAAGGGCATACTGGTCTACAAGCAGCCCGGTTGCATCATAGAACCGGAGCATAATCTTTTCGTCTGGTTCCCACTGTTTCATAGGGATATGCAGGCTTCCACTGTTGTGCGGGGCAATGGAGGGGGAGGAGAGGATTGTTACCCGGTTGCGGTACTCCATCACGATACGCAGTTCATCTATGTTGGTGTGGTCGAAACGGTTCTGGAGCGGGATCTCCAGAGGGGTATCCGGGGAAAAAGCCACGATCTTCGTATAGGCCAGCTTTACGGGTGAATAGGCCTTTTTCGTATTCCAGAATTCCGGTTTTTTCCTGCGCCAGGTATCTATGATCCCCCAAGCTCCATAGCCCACTGTATGCCCGGCATAGTCTGCCGGCAGTATGTTTTTGTCATTCTTTCCCCACCATCGGTCGTAGCCCGGGAGGGAATCGGGCAGCATAAAAGTCTCATCGATCATACCCCAGATGGCACCGCCCAGTCCGCCGTCAGATTCAAAGGTCTTTTGCCACATGCTGTCCAGGCTTATTCCCCAGAAGTCCCTGATATTGGGATCCTCCATAAGGGTGTATTTGGTATAGCAGGCCACATGAGCCCATTCGTCAAAAATTACCGGCATCGATTCGTGGCCAAAGGCTTTGACTCTTTTTCCCCATTGTGTCATGTTTCCAGTGAGTCCCGGATAGTGCATGCTAAGGATATCGTAAGCAGTAATGGAATCAGGTACATCTCCCGGGTAGCTGTATATGACCGGACGGGTAGGATCTGTTTTTTTAACCCAGTCGTATGACTGCTTGAAGTTGTTCCCGAAGTAGTTCTCGTTGCCAATGGACCAGATCAGTACAGAGGGGTGGTTGCGGTGGTTGTGCACCATCTCGGCAAGTTGCGAAAGGTACCTCTCCATGAAGCTGCTGTCGTTTTCCGTGGATCCGGGATGGTAATCAGCGGTCCGGTGGGAACCCACAAAGCAGACAGCGGTTTCATCTTCCACATAGAGTCCGTACTCATCACACAGCCTTAGAAAGTTTTCGGTGGGCGGATAGTGCGAGGTCCGGATAAAATTCATATTGGCCTCCCTGGCCAACAGTACATCCTTCAATTCATAGTCCGGGGTTGATACCCTGCCCAAAAGGGGGTGAATATCATGGCGGTTGGCTCCCCGTAGTTTCACTTCTTTGCCATTGACCAGCAATCTGTTACCATTCAGGGTGATCTCCCTGAAACCGATACGGTACTCCTTCTGCCAGCGTACGCTGCCCTTTTCTGAGAATGATACCCTGAGTCTGTAAAGATTGGGGTGTTCGGCATCCCATTTATCCGGGTTGTGAATCTCATTGGTAACCTGGAACGCTGTCCCGCTGGTGAGTTTAATGGAGGCGTTCTCCAGTTCCACCTGCTTATAATCCGGATTGAACAATTCAAGCCTGATCTCCGATTGAGCGGCACTCTTCCTGGTACTCCCTGAGATCAGCAGGGTGGCATCGTGGAAATCATCATCCAGGGCGGTGGTAATCACAAGCTGTTCCGGGTAGTTTTCTGGCAGGGCCAGCAGGGTTACATTTCGTAAAATACCGCCGATCTGGTGTTTTGCATATCCGCTGGCATAGGAGATCTCGTCGGCCCTGTCGGTCACTTCCACTGTGAGCATTGCGTGCTCACCGGCCTTTACAAACGGGGTGATGTCACACTGCCAGCTGGTAAAACCTCCCCAGTGGTCGCGCACATAGTTGCCGTTGACCCAAACCCGGGCATAACTATAAACCCCATCAAACCGGATCATGATATTTTTTCCATCGTATTCCCTGGGAATGTCAAACTGCTTTTTGTAAACAAAAGGGATATCATGTTTGATGGGAAATCCCTGCATCATCAGTTCTCCCGGAACCTGGATATTTTTCCAGGAATGGTCCAACTTATCAAGCCTCCACGATTCGGCAGGTGGAGATGTATTTACCTTCCATGTACCGTTCAGACTGATGGCCGGTTGGGAAACATCGGTTACATACAATTCCTGGTGAATGGAGTATTTGCAGGCGGTCATCCACAGGACTGCCGTAATCAATAAGCTTATTCTCATAAGAGCATAATTTGGAACATCATAAAGATCTCTATTACTATTTTAAATAATGCATAAACTGCTAATCATTTTGCAAATAATGAGGAAGAGGTTTTCTCAATTCTTATTGAGAAAACCTCTTCAAATAATAGTCGATCATTATCTGATCTTCAATTACTCCTGATCTGATTAATTAATAATAACCTTGGATTTGTGGAGCTCTCCTTCAGATTCTATCTCAATGAAATATAGACCCTTTGTGGTGAATTCCATTGTTTCAATTGTTGAAGTTTTTTCTCTTATTAAAACAAGTGAACCCAGTGAGTTATATACTTTGATAGTAGCCTTATCCCTGTCTACAGCAATATTAACCTTTCCGTTGCTTGGGTTAGGATAGATTAAAGTGCTGTTAATAAGGTTATTATTTGACACTCCGACTATCACAACATGGTGACAACCAGAGATGTCTGAGCAAGTTCCGTCATTTACGACCACAGCATAGTCCCCTGTTTCTGTCGGAGTGTAACTCACAGCAGTAGCACCACTTATTTCAGAATTGTCGGAACAATTGATCCATTGCCATGAACTGGCAAAAGCGTTGTTTGACGTAAGTGTTGTTTCTGTAACAGTTATGGAGGTGTCAACCTGCGGATACAAGCTTATACTAACAGTATCTGCGAGGGAACAACCAATGGCATCTGTTCCTGTAAGTATATAATCACTTGCAATAGCAGGAACGAACGGAACACCGTCCACAACACTATTGTCCCAAGTGAATGTGAGGCCTGTATCTCCCGAACCGGTAAGGGTTACTTCTGCTCCCATACATACCTCCTGGTCAGATCCTGCAGAAACATTCACCGGCAGAGCATTGGCAGTTAAGTAATCCGTTTTCGATTCATCATCACTCCCGCTTACCTGACCGGCAGTTAAACTAACATCATAAGTGCCGGCAGTTTCATAAGTTACCACGGGGCTCCTTAAGTTACTGGTAGCCGGTGTTCCACCCTCAAAGGTCCATGACCATTCGGTCGGAGTATTTGTGCTTAAATCAGCATACTGAACTGTGCCGCCAGCACAAACCGCTGTAATATCAGAGCTGAAATCTGCTACGGGAACCTCCGCTGAAAGATCGGCAATAGTAAGGGTATAATCTTCAACTTCTCCGTAAGCGAGCTCAGCACCATTCTGGAAAGGATCATATGGGAAACACTCCTGTCCGAAAAAGCGTCCCATAACCCTCATCCTTGTTTCACCTAAGGGAGCATCAACAGGAATTGTTAAATCAACAACTGTTGTTTGGTTGCTATTATTAGGTATAAACGGGTGGTCAAGAATTTTCTCGGTTTCATTATCGAAGTAGCCGTCAGCATCAAGGTCAATCCATATTGCCTGTGCATGCTTATACCAATCCTCTTTACAAACAGTGTTTAACAAAATACTATAGGTCTCTCCTCTGTACAGGGGTATATCCATATCTGTATTATCTACATAACCTCCTTCTATAGCTGATACATTTTGGAATACATCTCCTATCTGAATTGTGTCAATATAGGTATTTTGATCACCACCTCTCCTGAATATCTCAGGAAGCATATAGTCCACGGTTACATATGCCGTTTTTGTAACAGTACCAGCGTCACCTCCTCCTGTTGTTGTCAGTGTTACCGAATAGGTGCCAAAGAGATCATATGTAATACCCTCCGGGCATTGGTCTGTTGAATTTGAAGGAGTGCCTCCTTCAAATGTCCACTGCCATCCTGTTGGCTCATCTGATGAGAAATCATAGAAATCAATTGACTCTCCTTTTGCAATAGCTGTTTTACTTGCTCCGAATTCAGGTCCCGTAAATGAAATCAGAACGTTGATCTCTGCAGTTGTTGCTGCTTCGTTATCAAATGTTGAGTCAATAACAAACCTCACAGCTCTGGCATCAATCGGGGAATCGAAATATACTGTTCTTTTATCATTTGAGACATTTTCCCAGGCGCCCTCGGATAGCAGGTCATAAAACTCAAGGTCTAAGGTTGAATAGAGTTTATATCCTTCCACTATACCGGTTGTGCTTGCGTCATCTCTGGGAATATATTCGAAGCCAACTATATTGGCCAATTCGCCAAGGTTTATAATTATTTCCTGTGGAAATAGTGTTGAGCCAGTGTTCCAGAGCGAATATTTGTCATCATCAAAAATATTTTCCATGGATCCCGGATCTGCATCAGGAGGGTCAAGAATCAGTGACCATCCCTCCTTAGGCATTAGAACTCCTGCAGGTTTGGCTGTAACTATTATATAGCCAGGCTTTGTAAGCGTGTCATTCTGTGCTGCTCCTGACAGGGGGGTCATTACAAGAGTTATATCATGTATGCCGGGTTCAAGCTTCACAGTCGGATTTTGCTCTGTGGATACAGGGGTGTTTGTTTCGCCTTCAGTGAAATCCACAAACCATTGCCATGCAACAGGTGTACCTGCAGACATATCCGTGAATGCCACAGCCTGTGTCTCATAAGCTTCTGTCTTGTCAACACTGAAGTCGGCACCATATTTTTCTCCCATGGCATATAACTCAAGAACATGACAGAAATTCCCGAGAGGGTCATCTGATGCCAATACATGGAAAATAATATATCTTCCAATCTGGGAACTTGCAAAATATTCGTCTTTTGGTGCATCCCAGGGTGCATCCCAGGTCCCTGTTGAAGCCGGAGACCCCCAGGTACCATCCGGAGTGTTTTGTGCAGCTGGAAGGTCCGTTGTAACATAAAACTCATATTCAGTAATGAAACCATTATTTTGTGCTTCCCTTGCAAGATAAGAGAACCCCTTGAGTTCATATTTGGCACCAAGGTCAATAATCAATGTGTGAGGCATAGGATCTGGCGGATCAGTCCACTTCGTGTGCCACCATGTTGTTTCATCTCCATCAAATGCAGCTTCAGGTGGCTTTGGATCGTGCTTACTGTCATAATATATAAGATTCCAGTCAGCCTGGGATATCCTTGGCTCACTAACTGTTATATAATCTTCTATAAGCCGGGTATCATCTTTTGTGGGATCAGCAGAATTTGTTGCTATTAGCTGTACGTCATATGTACCCCTTGTATAATATGTTACTACAGGGTTTTGCTGATCTGATGTTGCAGGGTCACCTCCTTCAAATGTCCAGGCCCATCCGTCAGCTTGATTCTGGGATAAATCGGTAAAAGTTACCTGGTTCCCAATAGCAATATTTACCTGATCAGCTTCAAAATCAGCCAGGACAGTCACAGTTATATATCCTGTTCTTGCAAGCGTATCTCTCTTTCCCGGATCTCCTGCTTCATAAATTGTTATAAGCTCAACATCATATGTGCCGGCTACATCATAAACAACGGAGGGGTTCTGGTCTGTTGAAGTCTCAGGTGTTCCTCCTGTAAACGACCATTCCCAACCTATTGGTGTTCCGGCAGAGGCATCGGTAAACTGTACTGTACCTCCCCTTCCGACTGTTGTCAGGTCTGCAGAAAAATCTGTTGCTTTTGAAACTGTAATATACTCCTCTGTTAAGAGCGTGTCATTCTGCGTTGGATCACCAGCATCCGGAATGGAAACAAGTTGCACATCGAATGACCCTGTATTATTGTATGATACTACAGGATTTGGATCCGTTGAGCTTGCAGGCGTACCACCCTCAAAGGTCCATGCCCAGGCAACCGGACTATTACTGGACTTGTCTGTAAAACTTACAGACTCATATCTGTTTATCGTTGTCTGGTCAGCTTCATAATTAGCACTTCCTCCAGCAACCGCAACATCAAGCTCAGCAATACACATCTGGGTTTGCGCCTCATCACTCGAAGCCGGGCCATTCTTTCCTTCAATTTTTAAATATCTGGCTGCTACCGGAGCTGAGAAATATTCGGTTCTTTTCATGTCCGTCCATGGTAGCGTATTTTCCCAGTTGCCACCTGTAATTGAATCATAGGTGACACCATCGGTACTTACCCATACAGCCCAGTCTTTTGGTATCTGTTCATACGTATTGTTCCTGTGGGTATAGGTGAAGTTGCATAATTCATATTCAGCACCAAAATCAACAGTGATATGAATTGGATAATCATCTGTGGCTGCACCGGCATTCCAGTCATTACTCCAAAAAGTGCCTGGATCATCGTCAATAGCATTTCCCGCCGGCTTATGTGATAAAAAGCTAGATACCTCAGAAACGGACCAGCCGTCTTTTGGGATAGGCTCTTGGGCTTTTGCGTTCCAGCCCCCTATTAAAAGAACAAAAAGGAAAAGGAGATTTTTCTTCATAATGA
>JBDLIQ010000101.1:0-14387 GCA_039714775.1 Bacteroidota bacterium | reverse complement strand
ATTGATATGGAATCCGTAATTATTACAGAGGAACTGGAAGTATTTAGTGAGATGGAACTGGACTATTCCGGCTTCCAGATAGGTATTGAGTTGTTGTTTTAGCCAGAGGGGCGAACATGTTCCCAGCGTATCAGGTCAGAGGCGCTCTGCTCCTCACCGGTAAATCTAACCAGCCGCCTCCACGATAAGCTGTCTGGCCTGCGCCAGGGCCGCATCAATGCCGGCCGGTTTTTTGCCGCCGGCTGTAGCAAAGAAGGGCTGTCCGCCCCCGCCTCCCTGGATATTCCCGGACACCTCGCGGATCATGGCCGAGGCGTTCAGGTCGTACGCTTTCTGAACGATGTCGGAGAGCATGATGGAGAGATGTGCCTTTCCCTCCACCTCTGCACCAAGCAGGAGGCAGATATTGGGGAACCTGGATTTGATCTGGAAAGAGAGGTCCCTCAGGTGGGCGGCATTGTCGATATTGATCTTTGAGGTGACCAGTGCCGCTTCGCCGATCTTCTCCATCTTGTCCTCCAGGTTTTTGGCGATGACAGTCAGCATGTTTTGCTGGAACCGCTCCACCTGTTTTGATAATTTGCCGTGGTCGTCAACCATCCCCTGCACAGCCTTTACCAGGTCCTTCTGTTTTTCAAAAGAGCCGGCGATCTGCTTCATCATCTCCATGTTCTCGTCGATGTAGCGCTCTGCCACCTCCCCGGTAAGTGCCTCTATTCGTCTTACGCCTGCTGCGATGGAGGATTCCCTGAAGATCCTGAACAGACCGATCTGACCGGTGGCATCCACATGGGTTCCCCCGCACAGCTCCACCGAATCACCGAATCTGATCACCCTGACCGCATCGCCATACTTCTCTCCGAAGAGGGCAAGGGCGCCCATATCAACCGCTTTGCTCATGGGCACGGCACGGTGCTCCTCCAGGGGGCTGTTCATGCGAATCAGACGGTTCACACGGTGTTCCACCTCCCGGATCTCCTCATCGGTCATCTTCTGGAAATGGCTGAAATCGAACCGCAGGTAATCGTGGTCCACCAGCGATCCTTTCTGTTCCACATGGCTTCCCAGCACCTCCCTCAGGGCATGGTGCATCAGGTGTGTGGCCGTGTGGTTGCCGGCGGTCCTGCTGCGCCGCTCGCCGTTGACTGTTGCCGTAAATGTGGCGGCCGGATCGGCGGGCAGTTTTTTTGCAATGTGGATGATCAGCTCGTTCTCTTTGATCGTATTGATGATCTCTGTCTTCTCTCCACCGGCTTCGATGAATCCATGGTCCCCGGTCTGTCCCCCGCTTTCGGCATAGAAGGGGGTGATGTTGAAGACCAGGTGGTAGCGCTCCCTTTTTTTGGTAACCACCTTGCGGTAGCGGGTGATCTTCACCTCGGTGGAGAGCCAGTCATAACCCACAAACTCCTCGCTTTCATCAGCATAGAGCTCGGTCCAGTCGCCCGATTCAGATTCTGCCGCCTTTTTTGAACGGTTTTTCTGGGCCTCCATCTCTTTGTGGAACTCCTCCCGGTTCACCTTCATCTCCTGTTCCGAGAGGATCAGTTCGGTGAGGTCGAGGGGAAAGCCGAAGGTGTCATAGAGGGTGAAGACCTCCCTGCCCGGGATCATATTGCGCTTCTCCTTCCGGGCCTTTTCGACAAGCTGCTCCAGCAGCCGGATGCCATTCTCAAGTGTGGCGAGGAAGGATTGCTCCTCCTCCCTGATCACCCGCCCGATCAGCTCCTGCTGGCTGTCCAGTTCGGGAAAGGCGGACCCCATGGTGGAGACCAGCACAGGGACCAGCTGGTGCATAAAGGGCGCTTTCTGATCCAGGTAGGTATAACCGTAGCGAACGGCACGCCGCAGGATCCTTCGGATCACATACCCTGCTTTGTTATTGGAGGGCAGTTGTCCGTCGGCAATAGAGAATGAGATGGCCCTCAGGTGGTCGGCCACCACCCGCATGGCTATGTCGTGGCGGGGATCCTGGCCATATTTTCGGCCTGATATCCTGGCAATCTCCCCGATAATGGGTTGGAACAGGTCGGTGTCGTAGTTGGATTGCTTCTGCTGAATTGCCATGCAGAGCCGCTCAAATCCCATGCCTGTGTCCACATGTTTCGCGGGCAGCTCCTCCAGTTGTCCGCCTGCTTTCCGGTTGAACTGGATAAACACCAGGTTCCATATCTCGATCACCAGCGGATGGTCCCGGTTCACCAGTTTGGCCCCGTCCACCTTTTCCCGCTCCTTCTGATCCCTCAGGTCGATGTGGATCTCCGAACAGGGACCGCATGGTCCTGTTTCGCCCATCTCCCAGAAATTATCTTTTTTGGATCCGTTCAGGATGCGCTCCCCGGGAAGGTGACTGCTCCAGAGATCATATGCCTCCTGGTCCCGCTCTACCCCATCTTTCGAATCGCCTTCAAAGAGGGTGGCATAGATACGCTCCGGGTCAAGCTTCATGCGTTGGGTCAGAAATTCCCATGCCCACTGGATCGCCTCTCTCTTAAAATAGTCACCAAAGGACCAGTTTCCCAGCATCTCAAACATGGTGTGGTGGTAGGTATCGTGACCCACCTCCTCCAGGTCGTTGTGTTTCCCGGTGACCCGAAGGCACTTCTGACTGTCGGTGACCCGCTTTGAATCGGGTTTACGGTTTCCCAGGAAATAGTCCTTGAACTGGTTCATCCCCGCATTGGTGAACATGAGGGTGGGATCGTTTTTCAACACCATGGGAGCAGAGGAGATAACCTGGTGCTCCTTCTCTTTGAAAAAACTTAAAAATGCGCTTCGGATCTCCTGTGAAGTCATCCTTTCAACTTGTATTTAAATGATAAAAATGTAACCAAAAAAGGGAAGTTACGTAAAAACAGCGTTAGAGGTGCAAAAATAATTTTTTTGACTAATATTTGGGATATTAACTGTGTTTTTTTATTTTTAGCGCTTGAAAATGAAGAATTTAGTACGTCGTAAATACTTTCTGAACCCCGAAACGCTTTGTTATGAGCGTGTTAGACCGACCCGGGCCCAGCGTACCAGAATTGTGCTGGTTGTGGGGCTTGGTCTGATCTCCTGTGCGGTGGTTTTGAGATATGGATTTGAGCGCTACAATCCAACCCCCAGACAACTGATCTATGAGCAGGAAAACAGGCAGCTTCGGGAGGAGTATGCTGACCTGAATATTAATCTTCAGCAGCTGGAGTCTCAGCTTTCAGAGTTATGGGAGAGGGATGACCAGTTGTACCGTTCCATCCTGAGCCTGGAGCCTTTGCATGCATCGTACAGGGAGGCCGGGATCGGTGGATCGGAGCCCTATATTCGGATGGGAGCCAATCGTGACCCCGGAATGGTAAAGAATGTGTCCCAACGCATCGATAAAATTCAAAGCCGCGTAAAGATCCAGTCCAGCAGCCTGGAGAGTGTATACCAGCAGGCAGTCACCAACCAGCGTTTGCTTGCAAGCAAACCCTCGATAAATCCCATTTCATCGGCCGATCCCTACTGGATGACCTCCTCCTATGGTTTCAGGAAGGATCCCTTTACCGGCCGACGGATGGCACACCATGGCATTGACCTGGCCGGTCCCTTTGGCCTGGATATTCATGTGGCCGGGGATGGTGTTGTCCTCGCTACACATATCAGCAGGTTTGGGTACGGGAATGAGGTGTTGGTGGACCATGGTTTCGGTTATACCTCCAGGTATGCACACCTGCAGGAGATTCTCGTAAAACCGGGCCAGAAGCTGAAGCGCGGAGAGGTGTTGGGGACCATGGGCAGTACAGGACGTTCCACCGGACCACACCTTCACTATGAGGTGAGAGAGAATGGCCACCCGGTGAACCCCCTCTATTTCTTTTATGAGAATCTCTCTCCGGAGGAGTACAACCTGTTGGCCTCAAATGCCATTGAGCCTGAAGCTCCCTACCAGGCCTATGCACTGAGCCAGAAGTAGCCCTGAGCCGGAGGTGATCCCGGGTCGAAAGTAGCCCGGGTCGAAAGCAGTCCCGGGTCGAAAGTAGCCACAAGTCGAAAGCAGTCCCCGCCCGGGTTGATAAATTTTCCCTGTCTGACAGAAATAATTTCTTAATTTCGCAGAAAATATGCTGCATCTGTTTTGCCACAGCGTGCTGCATTTCACGCGAAAGAACTGTTGAATGGCCAAGTCCCAATTCAAATTCAATCCCGAAGATATCAATTATGATAAGCTGGACAGCAGCCTGGGTGCCCGTATATGGCGCGTGGTAATATACGTGGTTGCCATCCTGGTGATGGCCCTGCTGTTGAATGTGCTCTACTCCCTCTTTTTTGATACGCCCCGGGAGCGCCTGATCAGGAAGGAAAACGAGATGTTGCAGGAGCAGTATGATGCGTTGAGTGCCCGGAAGAGAAGGGTGGATACGGTGATGCAGGAGATTCAACAGATCGACAGGGATATCTACAGGGTGATCTTCGAAACCGAACCTGTTGAGCCGGAAACCTTCCCGGGTTCGGAATTGACTTTCCAGAACCTGCTGATGACCCCCAGCAAGGAGATTGTCTACTATACGGCGGGTAAATCTGACTCGATGATGGCATTTGACCACGAGACGGCCTCCATGTATGATGTATTGATGATCAGGGGAGATAACCGGGCAGAGATGCTGCCGGCGATCCCGGCTATTCAACCCATCCGGAACCCGGATCTGACCCTTGTCGCATCGGGTTACGGACACAGAATCCATCCCATCTATAAGATCAGGAAGATGCATTCGGGTATTGATTTTTCTGCCCCGGTCGGGACTCCTGTGATGGCTACGGCTGACGGAGTGGTAGAGCGTATGACCCTTTCGGGCAGGGGGTTGGGCAACCAGATCCTTATCGATCACGGGTTCGGATACAAATCCCTTTATGCCTGCATGGATGAGATGGACACAAGGCGCGGAATGCAGGTGAAAAGGGGCGATGTGATTGGTACAGTGGGGGAGTCGGGATTGAGTGTGGCTCCGCACCTGCACTATGAGGTTCATCTGAATGGAACACCTGTAAACCCTATTAACTATTTCTTCCTGGAGCTTTCCCCCAGGGAGTATGACCAGCTGATCCTGATCTCTATGTTGTCAGGACAGTCATTTGATTAGACAGATTTGGTTTAACACTTTTTTGTATCTTGCATGCGAATGTACCGGTTTAAATTCAATCCTGACACCCTTTCATTTCAGCGGATTAAGTCCACAGGAAAGCAGAAGCTGTTCCGTTTTCTTCTGTTTCTGGGTCTGACCCTGTTCAGTGGGGTGTGGTTCCTGTTGATCCGTGATATTCACCTTGCCTCGCCCCGTTCAGCAGGACTTGCAGTGGAGCAGCAACAGCTCCTCTATGAACTGGAACTGATGAACCGGGACATGGAGCGTCACGAACGTCTCCTCAGGAATGTGGCCTATAATGATGACCACATCTACCGCGTCTATTTTGAACAGGATCCCTGGCCGGCTACCCAGAGGAGGGCCGGGGTGGGAGGATCCAGGAAATACGCCGATTTCAGGGACCAAAGGCATGGAGATCTTCTGATCAGAACCAACCAGAACATCGACCAGGTCGAAAGGAGACTTGTGGTGCAATCCACCTCTTTTGACCAGGTGATTGAGATGGCAGCCACAAAAGAGGAGCGCCTGGCTGCCCGACCGGCCATTCAGCCTGTGAGCATGACGAACCTGACCCGTTTCGGCTCCTCATTCGGAATGCGTTTTCATCCCATCCTGCAGGTGGTGAGGCTCCACGAAGGGATCGACCTCTCCGCACGCAGAGGAACCCCCATCTATGCCACAGCCGATGGTACCGTACTGCAGGCCGGTTACCGTGCTGGCGGATTTGGGAAAAAGATTCTTCTGGATCATGGATTTGGCTACAGGACCCTTTACGGACATTGCGACGAGGTGGTTGTTGAACCCGGTCAGCTGGTAAAGCGTGGTGAAGTGATCGGGAAGGTTGGGAGCACGGGGCTTTCAAAGGCTCCTCACCTGCATTATGAGGTGCATGTGAACGGCCGCCCGGTGGATCCCATTAACTACTATGCCAATGACCTGTCGGCGAATGAGTATGACCGGATGATCGATATGCTTTCCCATGCCGATCCTTCATTTGATATAAACTGATCGGGGTGAGATGAGGGGATTGTTCGCGATTTTTCTGGTTTTTATTTCGGGTTTAATTGTTGCGCAGGATACACTATCTGTTACGCAGGATACACAGGTTGCGGATACGATTCCGGTCGCAGCGGATACAATTCCTGTGGTTGCAGATACGATTCCGGTCGCAGCGGATACAATTCCTGTAGTAGCAGATACGATTTCCGTATCTGGTGATACAATTGATGCCATGTCTGTTGCGGATACGATTGCCGTATCCGGGTTGGATACGATCCCCTGGGTGCATGATACGATCTGTATTATCGGGACGGGCGACATCATGCTGGGGACCAACTATCCCTCGTCAACCTACCTGCCGCCCGGGGCCGACTGTTCCCCCCTGCTTCGTCCGGTTCACCACATTTTGCAGTCGGGCGACCTGCTGTTTGGGAACCTGGAGGGGGTGTTTGCCGGGGAGGGCGGAACCCCCAAGCGATGCAGAGACTCCACCAGGTGTTATGTCTTCCGCATGCCTGACCATTTTGCAGGGTGTCTGACCGATGCCGGGTACGATGTGGTGAGTGTGGCCAACAACCATGTGAATGATTTCGGGCCGGAAGGGCGAAGGGCTACGGCGGCTCTGCTTGACTCGGTGGGGATCGCCTATGCTGGTTTTGTTACCCATCCCTGGACCACCTTTCAGAAGGAGGGGGTCACCTATGGATTTGCCGCCTTTGCCCCCAACAAAGGGACCATGAACCTGATCGATTACGCCGGGGCGGCGGCCATTACACGCATGCTCGATTCGGTGGCCGATGTGGTCATTATCTCATTCCATGGCGGCGGGGAGGGAAAGAATCACCAGCATGTGGTACGTGGAGATGAGGAGTACCTGGGAACCAACCGGGGCAGTGTCTACCGTTTTTCACATGCCGTGGTGGATGCAGGGGCCGACATTGTTTTCGGGCATGGTCCCCATGTAACCAGGGCGCTGGAGCTCTATGGCGACAGGCTCATCTGCTACAGCCTGGGAAATTTCGCCACCTACAGGCGCTTTAACCTGAGCGGTCCCAACGGGATTGCCCCGGTGGTGAAGGTGAACGTGGATGTGGAGGGGAAATTCCTCTCCGGGGAGGTGGTCCCCGTTTACCAGCCGGGATCGGGCGGACCCAGGCCTGATCGGCAGAAAAGGGCCATTCATAAGATCCGCGAACTCTCTGAAGCTGATTTTCCTGATCAGGAGCTGGTTATCGGAGCGGATGGCTCCCTTTCTAAGAGGTTAACCGGGGAGTGACGCCAATGAGTAGTTAAGAAAAACGGGGTAGTCGTTTTTGCTATTTTAGGAAGTTACAATATGGTGACTTATACCCAATAAGGTGACTTAAGAAAAAACCGCCCTCTCTTCACGAGTCTCTTATACCATTAAGTATAAACTACTTAGACAGGGCCGATAAAGATGTTTAATAGTAACAAAGTCACATAATGGTAAGTAAGTCACTTCCCGGTGACCTTCGCTTTTTACAAAATGCCCCCCCTGGTCCCTCTGATCACTGAACTGGAGATTGCAGTTCCGGGCTGTTTTTAGTAAATTGGGGTCTGTTTTTCTGAAAATCTTACCGGTATGCCTTACAAGGAAACAAAAGTTGAGAAGCTCTATTACTCCATCGGGGAGGTGGCCAGCATGTTCAATGTGAATACATCGCTGATCCGGTTCTGGGAGAAGGAGTTTGATATCATCAAACCCAAGAAGAACAAGAAGGGTAACCGGCTATTCACCAAAAAGGATATCGATAATTTCCACATCATCTACCACCTTGTGAAGGAGCGGGGCATGACCCTGAAGGGGGCAAAAAAGAAGATGAAAGAGAACAAGGAGGATGCGGAGCACAATTTTGAGATCGTCAAATCTCTGGAGAATATCAAGGAGATGCTTCTGGAGGTGTTGTCATGATTAAACCTCTGTCATGATTAAATTAAAGGAGATCACCGGGGCCATGGAGTCCCTGGCACCACTCTCTTTCCAGGAGTCTTACGACAATTCGGGACTGCAGGTGGGTGATCCGGAGTCGGAGGTAACCGGGATCCTGATTGCCCTGGATGTGACCGAGGGGGTGATTGATGAAGCTGCAGGCCTCGGTTTTAACCTGGTGGTTTCGCACCACCCGGTAATTTTCGGGGGACTCAAATCGCTTACCGGCCGGACCGCCCCCGAGCGGATCGTGGCAAAGGCCATCCGGCAGGGAATCGCTATCTACAGCGGACATACCAATTTTGATGCCATTGCCGGGGGGGTGAACCGGAAGATGGCCGGACGCCTGGGACTGACCGGACTAAAGATCCTCGATCCGCTGAAGGGTCGCCTGAAGAAGGT
Organism: Bacteroidota bacterium; assembly: GCA_039714775.1. Taxonomy (GTDB): domain Bacteria; phylum Bacteroidota; class Bacteroidia; order Bacteroidales. The sequence goes on along the minus strand of JBDLIQ010000101.1, from coordinate 5,930 downwards.
GGCGGTGTTTGTCCCACACGACCACATGGAGAAGGTCCGGACCGCCATGTTCGATGCAGGGGCCGGCCATATCGGCGGCTATGACAACTGCAGCTTTAACCTTGAAGGGAGCGGGACCTTTCGTGGATCGGAGGGGACAGACCCGTTTGTGGGGGAGCCCGGGGAGATGCACCAGGAGCCGGAGACCAGGGTGGAGACCATTGTTCCTGAACACCTGATGGGCAGGGTGGTAAAGGCGATGGTTGCGGCACATCCATACGAGGAGGTGGCTTATGATGTGTATCCCCTGGAGAACGAAATGCACGAGGCCGGTATGGGGATGACCGGCGAGCTGGAGGATGCAATGGATGAAGAGGTGTTCCTGAATTTTGTCAAGGAGCGGTTCGGTGTGGCAATGATCAGGCATTCGGCCCTGCTGGGAAAAACTGTAAAGAGGGTGGCCCTTTGTGGTGGTGCGGGCAGTTTTCTGTTGGCCAAAGCGATCCGTTCAGGAGCAGATGTTTTTATTACAGGTGACCTTAAATACCACCAGTTTTTTGATGCAGACGGGAAGATTGTGATGATGGATATCGGGCATTTTGAGAGTGAGCAGTTTACACGGGACCTTTTTTATGATCTACTTATGAAAAAATTCCCTAAATTTGCAATCCGTTTATCGGAAACAGACACAAATCCAATCAAATACTATTAGTACATGGCCAAGGCAAAAAAAAGTGCAGAGGTTGCTGAGATGACAGTTGCAGAGAAGTTGAAAGCGCTGTATGACAAGCAGCTTGTTGATACTGCAATTGATAAGATAAAGATTCTCCGTGGAGAACTTCCCCTGGAAGTTCAGGACCTGGAAGATGAGATCGAGGGGTTGCAGACCCGGGTATCAAAATATGATGAAGATATTGAGGGTCTTGATAAATCCATTAACGGGAAGAACCAGGAGATCAAGAACGCCCAGGAGCTCATCAAGAAGTACGAAGAGCAGCAGAACAATGTAAGGAACAACCGGGAGTATGATTCGCTCTCCAAGGAGATTGAATTCCAGACACTGGAGATTGAGCTTTGTGAGAAGCGCATCAAGGAGTTCACTGTCCAGATTGATGAGAAGAAAGAGGTGATCGGTGAGTCTACCGGTGTGCTGGATGAAAGAAAACTGGATCTTGAGAACAAGAAGAAGGAGCTGGACGACATCATTGATGAGACCAAGAAAGAGGAGGATAAGCTGGAGAAGAAATCTGAGGAGCTTGAAGGGATCATTGAATCCCGTCTTATTACAGCTTACAGGAAGATCAGGGGCAATGCCCGCAACGGTCTGGCCGTTGTTCCCGTGGAGCGTGATGCCTGCGGTGGATGCTTCAACAAGATCCCTCCCCAGCGCCAGCTGGATATCGCCTCCAGGAAGAAGATCATCGTTTGCGAATACTGCGGTAGGATCCTGGTGGACTCGAAAATGAGCGAAGAGGAGGTATAATACCTAATTTACGATAAGCATCTTCTGAAAAGAGTTCGAACTGTTTTGAATTCTCACTATGTAAATGCCTTTTTCAAGAGGTAACCCTATTTCCTGAGAAGGATTAATGGTCGTTTGCAAGACATTCTTGCCTGCGAGATCATAAAAATTCACAGAAGCTTCTTTATCAATCCCCTTGATAATCAAGCGCTGCTGTGCAGGGTTAGGATATAACACAACCTCCTCTTTTTCATTGAAGGAGGAGATAGAGACTGATGAAGTAGAATAGTCAGAAACCTCGATCATAAATGGAGGTGCGGGCAAATCATCTTCATTAAACAGAGATGCCTCGGCACAACCGGTTGAAGCATAACGTATGTATTTTGGCGATGAAACCGGGGAGAGAATAGAGACTGTAGTGTCATTTTCAATTGATGCCGAAGCTGGAAGATAGGTTGCTCCTGTTGCAGAGACATAAAAATCAGCCAGTACCTCTCCACCTGTGTTGAGGCTTAATGCATGGTCAAAATGGAGGATCAGGGTATCCGCTCTCTCTTCAATAGCGTTCAGGGTTGGGCCATGAATTGGATAATCTGCCTCGCTGAATCCATAATCCTTTACCAGTGCCCAATTTGCCAGCCTGTCACCCACAGTATTTTTGTCCAGCGGATGAATGTCTGCACAATTACTTACATCAAGGGTCACAACCATGCCGCAATTTGGAACGGTCTCCATTGCATTGAACTGAGCCTCGCGTACTTTCGCTGCCATATAGTTGAATGAGGATGAGCCATAATCATAGGCTGCGATCTGCGCGTAATAGAATGGGAAATCACCCACTCTCCATAACTGCCGCCATGAAGCAGTATATGCTTCAAAGTACTCCTGGTATTTGGTGTAATTGCCGAGATTGGCCTCTCCCTGGTACCAGATAACTCCCTTTAAATTATAACCAATAATAGGGTAAATCATTGAATTGAAACATGCTGTTGGAGTTAGTTGTACATAGGATCCCATCTCGGTAGGAATGCTTACACCGAGTGACATGAGTGTCTCCTTGCTCATCCAGGTCTCTATATTTGACGCTCCCCACGATCCGTGAATCATTCCAACAGGAACATCAAGTGTTTTCTGTAACTTATCGGCATAATAGTAGGCTACTGCACTAAACATGGGAGAGGTTGAGGGTGATGAAACCTGCCAGGTACCATTCACATTATCCTGTGGCTCCAGACTTCCATTGGTGGCAATGTTAAAAAGACGGAGTTGATCGTTCTCTGAGCTATTCACCGCATCACCACCTCCGGCCGACTGTACAAGACCCATTTGCATGTTGGACTGGCCCGATGCCAGCCAGACTTCCCCAATAAGAACATTGTTAAATGACTTTGAATAGGGTCCACTGGTAATCGTAAAGCTCTCCGCGTTATTGTCAGCAGATCCGGTTGCAATGGTCATTTTCCAATCTCCGTATGAGTTGGCCACTGTACTTGCAGAGCCTCCCCAGCTGCTTGAAATTTCCACAGGTGCATTGTCAGCAGTTTCGCCCCAAATTGTAACATCACTGTTTTGCTGTAAAACCATATTGTCACTGAAAATTGCGGGCAACCATAGCTCCCTGACATCCTGAACAGGAGTATCAAAAACCGCTTCAGCACTTATGGCAAACCAATCAAGCGCGTACACAGCTGTTTCCGGGGTATACCCAGCACCGGTAAAGTCACCATGAGGAAGATGAATGCGGTTAATATTGATATCGCCATTCCAATCAGCATGACTACTCAGATCGATATGGTACTCTTTTTGTCCGCTATAAAGCTGAAAGGCCTGGGTATACAGAATCTCCATATTTCCGGCAGGAGTCCATACCAACAGTGCCGTGATACCCGATTCCGGAATGTCACCCCCATTGTTTAGTGTCAATGAAAAATGTACATGCTTTAGTTCATCTATATTCAAGGATAAACTTGTGGGTCCGAAAATCCAATTCTGAACACTTCCTGCCGGATGTTTGAGTTCCAGGTGCCCCGAATTCAATGTCTCATTTGGAAACTGATGTGTAGTCAAAAATGCCCAGGAGTGGGAAGAGAGATCGCCCCACTGGTCCAAATCCCTGTTAAAGGTCCAGACATACGGATCTGCCTGTGCATTTGAAAGGCTGAAGGAGAGTAGCAATCCAAGTATTATAATCTTTGTTTTCAAATGATTCAGGGGATTCATATTCTGTCTGGGATTATTTGAAAAATCATGATGCCGGTAATCCGGGTTAAATAAATATACTCTTTTACCAGCTGCCTCCGGCGCCACCGCCTCCGAATGAGCCGCCTCCGCCACCGCTGAAGCCGCCAAATCCGCCTCCGCCACCACCGAATCCGCCGCTTCCCGAGGAGAAGTTACCCCAGCTGCCCGAATGGCGGCCTCCCGACATCAGACCCAGCGCGAGTAACAGGGGCAGGTTGCTTCTGCCCATGCCTGCGCTCCTTCTCCTTCCCCCGAACAGGATGGAGAAGAGGATGATCATAAAGAGGATTCCTCCGATACCGGCACCTCCGCCTGATGAGGTCTGTTTGCGGTACTGATCGGCAGTGAATTTCCCCTCCAGCAATGAGATCAGCACATCGGTGGCTGCATTGACCCCTTCATAATAGGCGCCCTGCTTGAAATTGGGCACGATCTCCTTATCCACAATGCGCCCGGCCAGAAGGTCGGTTACATACGCTTCATTGCCATAACCTGTGGAGATAAAGAGATCCCGGTCCTGCATATCCACCAGGATCACAATCCCGTTGTCCTTTCCCTGTTGCCCGACTCTCCATTGTTCCCCGATCATGGGGGCCAGCATAGAGGCGGGGTAACCCCCATTGTTATCCAGGGTTACAACAAAGATCTGGGTGGAGCTCCGGTATTCAAAAGCATTCAATTTCTGCTGCAGTTGAGAAACCTGGGTCTTGTTGAATAGACCGGCATAATCGTTCACCCAGGATCCGGGTCTGTCCGGAACGGGGAGTTGATCCTCTGCGGCTCCGGTGACCGATGCCATACCAATACCTGATGCCATCCCGGTTCCTGCGAACAGCATCAACGCCACAATGGCAACTCTATAAAGTGCTCTTATCATGATTCTCCAAATGATATGTCGTCGGGCAGCTCATTCACATCGTCCGACTGGTAAGGAAAGTGTTCTTTCAGCGCCTCTCCGGCCAGAAGGATTCCCTGGTTGAGTCCCGCAGCAAATTCACCCTCTTTAAAATGGTCCAGCATCCTCTCTTTGATGGTGTCCCAGAAATCATCGGGTGTTACCTCGTTGATCCCGGCATCTCCAAGGATGGCAAACTTCCGGTCTTTCACAGCCAGGTAGAACAGCACGCCATTGCGTTTCTCAGTCTTCTGCATCTCCAGCCTGGAAAACCACCAGGCCGCCCGGTCCAGCACATCCTCCTTACAATGGTTGTCGATGTGCACCCTGATCTCTCCGGAGGTGTTCAGTTCCGCCTCCTGTACAGCAGCCTTTATAAGCTCTTTCTCCTCTTTGGAGAAAAAATTTGCAGCTATCATAGTATACTCCTTTCAGTCATGTTAGTAAGCTTGCTGCGCCGGTAAGCGAGCATGGTTCAACCGGCCTGACGGCATGGTTAAAATTCAACAGTGGGAGCCACATCGGAGCCCTCCTGCGCTTCGAAATAGCCCTTCTTTTCAAAGTCTCTCATCCCGGCTATGATACTGGCCGGGAACTTTCTGATGGATGTGTTGTATCCGCGGGTGATCTCGTTGAATTTACGCCGCTCCACAGCAATTCGGTTCTCGGTCCCCTCCAGCTGGTGCTGAAGATCCATGAAATTCTGATTGGCCTTCAGGTCGGGATAGCGCTCAATGGTGACCATCAATCGTGAAAGTGCAGAGCTCAATCCCTCCTGTGCCTGCTGGAACGCCGCAATGGCCTGCGGGTTCAGGTTGGAGGGATCGACAGTTATGCTTGTGGCTTTTGCCCGGGCCTCGATCACCTGTGTGAGGGTCTCCTGTTCATGTTCGGCATAGCCCTTGACCGTGCTGACCAGGTTGGGGATCAGGTCGGCCCTGCGCTGGTATACATTCTCCACATTGGCCCACTGGCCCTCAACACCCTCCTCCAGTATTACAAAACGGTTGTTCAGCTTAATGCCCCACAGCACGATGATGAGCAGTGCAACTCCAACATAGATCCAGGTTCTGTTGTTCTTCTTGTTCATTTGATAATAATTTTGATGGACCTTATAATATCCATTTGGTTTTTCATATTGTACGCGCACAAAATTGTACGCGCATCAAATTTAGTAAAAGTCGGATTCCAATTCATCTTCCGGGTGAGATATCGGTGAAAATTCGATCAAGATTGATCAATCTTGCAGGTGGGCATGAGGTTATGTGTTTAATAACCGGTGTAACTGCCTTCGTGAAGCGTGCTAAATTTGTACTTTTGGGCATCTTAATCAGCACAGCAAGATCAGCATAT
>JBDLIQ010000100.1:0-14649 GCA_039714775.1 Bacteroidota bacterium | reverse complement strand
TTACTACAGTCTTTTCTTCTCCCTCTTCCTGCTTCACTTCTCTTTCACCATTGTTCCCCGCATGATTATAACGAGCCGGACGGTGAGCAGGGTGCATCACCGAAAGATCGGGTTTAAGACCGTGATGATCGGCAGTAACGAGAATGCGGTGGATGTCTACAGGGATATTCTTGACCAGAAAAAATCCAGCGGACATGAGATCCTGGGTTTCATTAATATCCACCAGAAGGTGCATTACCAGCTGCAGGATCACATTGCCCACCTGGGAAGTCATGAGAATATGGAGGTCATCCTGCGTGATATGGCTGTGGAGGAGGTGATCATTGCGCTGGAACCTTCAGAACACGGAAAGATAGGCGATATCATTAACAGGCTCTCCCTGCTTGATCTTCACATCAGTGCCATACCCAGTATGACTGATATCCTGACAGGGAAAGTGAAAAGTTCTGTGATTTTTGGGACACCGCTCCTGGAGGTCACCCATGAGCTGATGCCCGCGTGGCAGCAGAATCTGAAACAGATCATGGATCTGATGCTTTCCACCATTTCGCTGATCATACTCCTTCCGCTGATTATGTTCCTGACCATTGGGGTGATCCTCTCTTCCCGTGGACCCATATTCTATAAGCAGCAAAGGATTGGCCGGTTTGGAGAGCCATTTGATATCTACAAGTTCAGGTCGATGTACAACAATGCAGAGGAGAATGGTCCGGAGCTCTCTTCAAAACATGATCCCCGTGTCACACGATTCGGCCAGTTCATGCGCAAGCACCGGCTGGATGAGATTCCCAATTTCTTTAATGTACTGAAAGGAGAGATGGCCCTGGTAGGTCCTCGTCCCGAAAGAGCATACTTCATCAAAAAGATTACCGAACAGGCCCCCCATTATTGTCACCTTCACAAAGTAAAACCCGGTATTACATCATGGGGACAGGTGAAATACGGGTATGCCGAGAGTGTGGACGAGATGATTAAGCGGCTCCGCTACGACATCCTTTATATCGAGAACATGTCCCTGTTCGTGGACATAAAGATCCTTTTTTACACAGCCATTACCATTCTAAAGGGAAGCGGCGTCTAAAAAGAAAGGGGAGCATAGCAAAGCCATACCCCCCTTATCGCAATTCATTAATAACTTCACTTCAATCCCCGTCCTTTTAAGAGTGGTTCAATGGTGGGCTCTTTACCTCTGAAATTGAGGTACATCTCCATCTCTTTCACCGAGCCTCCTTTCTCAAGAATGTTCTCCCTGAAGGAGAGCGCAGTCTCGTTGTCAAAAAGGCTGGTTTCCCGGAATGCATTGAATGCATCCTTATCCAGCACTTCGGCCCAGATGTAGCTGTAGTAACCTGCAGAGTAGCCTCCGGCGAAGATATGCTGGAAATAGGCGGAACGGTAACGCGGGATGATCTCATCTATGAGCCCGATCCGCTCCATAGACTCCTTTTCAAATCCATTGATATCGATACCTGATGCATCCTTCAGGGTGTGGTAATCCATATCCAGAATCGATGCAGCCACATATTCAACGGTTACAAACCCCTGGTTGAATTTACCGGCAGCTTCCTGTTTTTTGATTAGTTCATCAGAGATGGTCTCTCCTGTTTCATAATGCTTTGCATAGCTCCTGAGCACATCGGGGTGTGCCGCCCAGTTCTCCATGATCTGTGAGGGTAATTCAACAAAATCGGTGGCCACTGCTGTCCCGGAGGTAGTCAGGTACGCACACTTTGTAAGCATGGAGTGAAGCGCATGTCCGAATTCGTGGAACAGGGTCCGGGTTTCATCGAAGCTCAGCAGGGCAGGTTTGCCACCGGTGGGCCGTGTGAAATTCATGACGATCATGTGGACAGGGGAGATTACCTCTCCATCCTCCATATGTGCCCGGCGGATGCTGGTGCTCCAGGCACCACTTCTTTTACCCGGTCTGGGATGAAAGTCCATGTAGAGGATCCCCAGGTGAGAACCATCTTTCTCCTTCACTTCGTAGGCTTTTACCTCTTCGTGGTAGACCGGCAGGTCCGTACGCTCTTCCAGGGTGAGACCGTAGAGGCTGTTCACCACATTGAAAAGACCCGCTTTTACAGCATCCAGGCTGAAATAGGGACGGAGCTCCTCTTCATCCAGGTTGTACTTTGTTTTCCTGATCTTTTCAGCATAGTACCACCAGTCCCACGATTCCAGTTTGAAGTCGCCTCCTTCACTGTGGATCATCTCCTGCATCATGGCAGCCTCTTCGCCGGCTTTCGCCAGGGCAGGTTCCCAGATGGTCATCAGCAGGTCATACACATTGGAGGACTCTTTGGCCATGCGCTCGGTAAGAACGTAATCCGCATGGGTTGTATATCCAAGCAGGTTGGCCCTTTCGATGCGAAGGTTCAGGATTTCGCTGATGAGCACTTTGTTGTCATATTCATTCCCGTTGTTGCTGCGCATGAACATGGCTTTGTAAATTTCTTCACGCAGTTCACGGTTTGCAGCGTATTGAAGAAAAGGGATCCAGCTGGGTTTGTGAAGGGTAAAGAGCCATTTCTCTTCATGCCCCGCATTGGTAGCTGCGTCGGCTGCTGCTGAGCGAACCGATTCGGGCAGACCGGCCAGATCGGCTTCATCTTCAAGCAGCATCTGGTAGCTGTTGGTTTCAGTAAGCAGGTTGTTGCCGAACTGAAGGGAGAGCATGGAGAGCTTCTCGTCGATCTCCCTGATCCTCGCTTTACCTTTTTCGTCGAGGTTGGCACCACCCCGTTCGAATCTTTTATAGGTTTTTTCCAAAACCCTTGCCTGTTCGGGTGAAAGCTCCATCGATTCCCTGTTGTCATACACACTCTTTACTTTTGCGAACAGGGCCTCATTCAGCATCATGTTGCTACTGTGTGCCGAGGTGAGCGGAACCAGCTCCATGGCCAGGGAGTCCAGCACATCGCTGGTTTCGGCCGAGAGGAGTCTGTAAAAAACGCCTGCTGCTTTCCCAAGAACCTCACCACTCAGGTCCAGTGCGGCAATGGTATTTTCAAAGGTGGGATTCTCTTTATTTGCAATGATGGCTTCCACCTCTGCCTCCTGTTGCCTGATCCCCTCTTTAAAAGCAGGAATAAAGTGTTCGTTCTCTATTATATCAAATGGGGGAACACCGAAAGGGGTGTCGTAATCGGTGAGGAAAGGATTCATGGTCGTTTGGTTGTTCATGTTGCATCCCGATAGCAGGATCAATGCAACAGCAATTGATGCGATTAGTTTTTTCACGTAAATAGAGTTTATGATTTGGCTGGCCAATATATAAAAAAAAAGGAAGGGCTGTTATGTCGAGTAACAGCCCTTCCGGCAGAAACCTAAAGATTTTGATAATGGTGAAATTGCAAGCAGCCAGAAAAATCCGGTCTAGATTTTGTCTGTCTCAACAACCCTTCCGAGAATATCGGCATAGGGCATCATCAGGTACTCCTTACCATCGAATTCCAGTTCAGTGCCTGAAAAATTCTTATAAAAAACCACATCACCTACTGAAATTTCAGGATCTTCGATCCCGCTAATTGCCAGTACTTTGGCGAAGGTTGGTTTCTCTTTGGCTGTGTCAGGAATGATGATTCCCGAAGCGGTTTTCTCTTCAGTGGCTTCTAATTCAAGAAGCACGTGCTGGTTGATTGGCTGTAACTCTTTCATCTTAAATTGGTTTTTAGGTTTACTAAACGAGTCGAAACTCACTGTATTCCGAGCAGCTGATTGATCTTTGGCTTGTCAAAACCAACAATCATCTGTCCGTTAATTTCTGTTTGCGGCACACCCTGTTGTCCGCTTTTTTTGACCATGGCTTCAGCAGCTGCTGTGTCAGAGGCCACATTCACTTCACGGTATTTAATACCGTGTTGATCCAGGTATGTTTTAATGGTGGTGCACCAGGTGCAGGTGGGGGTGGTGTAAACGGTGACCTGCTTTGCTTTTTTCCCCTCTTCTCCGATAAAGGTTCCGATCTCACGGCCTGCTAGAATCGAATCATAAGAGGATTCGGTCTGGCAACCTTTGATGATATTGACCACCTCGTTGTTCCTGAATACCACCAGGCTGGGAGCTGTATCCACATTGATCTTACCATGGATGTCACGCACTGTGCTCACATCGGCTGTTAAAACCGATTGCTTATCCTCTGTCTCCAGTTCGCTGATCCGGCTGAGTGCACACTCACTTTGTGCTGCTCCTCCTTTGTAAACGAGAAGGAATGAACGCTCCAATTTGGAGATGATCCCCTCCAGTTCTTCATGGGATTGTATCGCTTGTATATGCATTGTTCTTTAATTAAAAAACAGGCTGTCCGGCTCCTAAATCCAAGTCATGACACCCTGAACGTTTGGTGTCGCAAAGAAAAGGAAGGACCGGATGAACTACTGTAACTTTAGTCACACAAAGGAGAATAATCAATACGTCCCCTTGACAGGGCAACAAGCCCCTGTTTCTCCATCTGCTTCAGCAACCTGGAGATGACCTCCCTGGAACTGTTCAGGGCAAGTGCAATCTCCTGGTGCGAGCCTGCAAATATAGTAGTTCCTGATGACTTAAAGCGGTCTCTGAAGAATTTTTCGAGCCGTTCATCCATCTTCAGGAAGGCAATGCTGTCCAGGGCATCAAGCAGCTCATCAAACCGCTTCTGCATCGAGCGCATCACATACTCTTTCCAGGTCTGGTACATGGACATCCAGCTGTCCAGCAGTTCCACAGGAACCAGGATGGCGGTGGTATCCTCATCGGTTAGTGCCTTTACCCGGCTCCGTGTTCGGTCCATGCAACAGATCAGCGATACGGTGCACACCTCACCCGGTCTCAGGTAATAGAGCAGCAATTCATTGCCTGCTTCATCGGTTCTGCATACCCTGATCAGGCCCGAAATGACCACAGGAAACGACCGGATGTACTGGTCCTCACTGATCAGCTCCTGTCCGGCGGAAAACTCCCGGTAGGTGCCAAGCTCCACGATGGCATCACGAAGCCCCGATTCAAAGAAAGGGAAGCGTTTTTTGACAATCTCATCTACCATATCCTAAAATTACTGCGAAGGTAAAAAGAATGTCTTAATAATCGGTGATCTCCTGCAGGTTGTGTTCGATGCGCCTGACCGATTCCATGAGGGTGGCTTCAGGTTCGATGATGTTGTAGGTCCCCCAGAACCAGGGATCAAATTCAAAGGGTTCATCGGAGAGAATGGTATTGGCCTTAACCCTGTCGCTGTGGTTGATCTTCAGTTTTACACCCGGGTTCACACTGGTGATGGCCATCTCGATGGCGATCCGGTAGCGCGACCCGATCCATTTGCGCTTTTTCCGCACCTTTAGCTCCACCTCGGCACGGACCTGGCTCACATGGAATTTTCCCTCCTCTTCCCTGTAATCGACATGGTACCCGGCCAGCAGGGGGCGGATGTGGATGCGGGGTGAGCGGCTTACAAGGAACAGGCCCGGTTCCTTGTGGATCATCGCCGGGTTAAATTCGAAATCGGCAGCCAGGATGGCAAGGGTTTCATGATCAAGGTAGAGGCTGCCCCTGAACATCAGCTCGGTGATGTGGCTTTTCTGACGAAAGCTGATCACGTAGACCAGTCTCTCCCCGTAGGTTATCATGTCGGTAAAATCGAGATCATACAGATCGGCAAAATCTTCTGAAAGAAAATCGGGCCTCTCCTTTACCACATCCAGGCTAAGGGAGGCATGGATTCCTGAACGCAGTTTAATCATCACTGTATCTTCAGTGGAGGGATCCGTGATCTTTCTCCCTTTCCGGATCCTCACCCGGTCTGCCTGTGCATTTGGCAGATAGGGGCCTTTTGCCACATCCAGTACAGCTTCGGAAAAGGCCAGGCAGCGGTCATCCTTTCTGACCGATTCCCGGTAGAAGGCGGTCATTGATGAATGCTCAGTGAGGTAGTTGTCCGGAATGCGGTCCACGGCCTCTTTGAGCAGCAATACCGGGTCTGCATGGCGGATGATCACCTCCTGAAGGGGAATTGTCTTCTTGCTGAGCCTGATGGTTAACTCCTGATCTGCAGGGTAAATCACCGGGACAATCAGCCTCTTATAGCCCAGGTAGGATATCACCAGCATGGGATCGGTCAGCTCAGGGGGGATCTTAAAAGAGAAATTACCTGTCTGGTTGGTGACCGATCCCAGGGAGGTGCCGTAGAGAGCGATGGTGGCATAAGCCAGGGGTTTGTCCGAACGGCTGTCCAGCACCCTGCCCTCCACCACCAGCCGGTCGATGGCTGGACTAACCGGAGAGGGCGGTGCATCGTTCTTCTTGTAGATCACAATGTTACGGTCGATCACCCGGTATGCCAGGCTGGAATTGGGCAGGATCTGCCTGAGCACCTCCTCAAGAAGCAGACCGTTGGTTTGGATGCGGACCCGCTCCTCTCCGGGAACCAATGCTGCATTGTAGGTGAAGTAATATCCGGTTTGAAGGGTTATCTCCTCCAGGAGCTGGTTGATGGTGCTATTGCGGGATGAAAGTGTTACAGGGATCTCCGGTAAACGATCCTGGCCTGCCAGTGTTAATGAAACACCCAGGATCACAATCTGCAGAAAAAGTACCGGACGGGATCCCATATGCTCTTGTTAGTGGGTTATTGGGTCAGGTAATAGTGATTCTCCTTTTTACTGACGCTTAATCCGAACGCCGCTGCGATGGTCTCCAGGATGGCATCAATGGACTGCTCCCTGTAGGTGGAGGTGATCCTCAGCTCCTCCACCAACAGATCATCGGAGTGGATCATCACATGGTATGATTCCTCAAGTTCCCGAAGAACATGATCAAGCGCTTCATCTACAAATTTAAAATCTTTTGTTTTCCATGAGATATAATTGGGATCGGATTGTTCCGAACTGGTCAGTCCACCCCCTCCGGCACGTCCGATATCTCCCGGTTCCAGGGTGATGAACTCACCGGTTTTTTCCAGGGCAACCCTTACCATGCCGCTCTCTACCCAGACCTCCACATCATTGACCGGTTCAGCACCTTTTACATTGAAAGAGGTGCCCAGTACCGAGATTACCACCCGGCCCGAATAGACTCTGAACGGATTTGCCGGATCGGACATCACTTCGAAAAAGGCCTCTCCCTCCAGTTTTACCTCCCGTCCCTGTTCAAAACCGTTCGCATAGGAGATCTCAGCACCCTGGTTCAGGAAAACACGGCTGCCATCGGGCAGATCCACGCTGCTTACACCCTTTTCTGCATTATGTTGTTGTGATAACAGACCGGCTTCGTTGCGGATCACTCCAAAGTAAATGGAGGGTATTCCGATGGCCGCTATTACTGCAATGGTTGCGGCAATCTTCAGGGCAGGCGCAAACCTGCGATGCCCGGCCCCGGCCATCTGTTCATCCAGCAATCCGTCGATTTCAATCCGGTGATAAAGCTTCTTCCAGGCTTTGCCGGAATCACTGTCATATGTATAGTTCGTTTCCATTTGTCTTAATATTTTTCAAGGCTGTTTCTCAGTGCCCTGAGTGCTTTCCCCATGTTGGCTTCAACCGTCTTTACAGAGATTGAAAGCTTTTGGGCGATCTCTCTGTATTTCAAGCCATCCTGTCGGTTCATCATGAATATCTGGCGGGTTCTTTCCGGCAGCTTTTCAAGGATTTGTGAGATCTGTTCCGATAGCTCCGTTAACTGCATCTCCTGGGAAGGATCCGGTGATCTGCCTTCGGGATCTGGCATCACCCCCTCCTCAATGCTATACTCTCTTCGCTTTTTCCTCAGGAACATCATCGAATTGTTATATACCGAGCGGTAGAGGTAACTCTGCCAGCTCTGTCTGATCTTTAGTGATTCCCGGTTCTTCCAGATATTGTAAAACACATCCTGAACAACCTCCTCGGCGATTTCACCGGTGCGCACCAGGCTCCTTGCGTAGCTGTAAAGCCCCTGGTAATGGCTGTGGAAGAGCTTCTCGAAGGAGCTGATATCCCCGTTCCGGATCTTCCTGGCCTGCTGTTGTTCCTTCAGGTTCATTTAATAGTGTAAATAACGAAGTTACGCAAATCTTCCAACAGCGCTATCCGTTATTCTTCAGGTATTTACGATTCAGCCTGCGGATGGCACTCTCGATAGACTGGTCCGGTTCAATCACATTGTACCCCTCCCAGAAGCCCTGGTCGAAGAAGATGTATACCTTCTCATTCATTATATCAGTGCTCTTAAACCGCTCCTTTCCGGCAAATTTCGAAATATCCTCATAACTGCGATCTGTAATGGCCAGTTCGGACATGGTGGAGTAGGTGGAGTTAAAGAGTCTTTTTTTCCAGTTCACCTTGAATTTCACCTCGGCACGTGCATAGCTGAAGAACCAGCGGTTCTCTTCAATGGTGTATTTAACCCGGTAGACAGCCTTCTCAGGAATGATTGTCATTCCCATCGGTTTTCTCCGGATAAACAGGCGGGCCGCCTCCTCCTTGTTCTCCGTATTGAGTTCAAACTCAGCCTCGGTGATGGCCAGCTTCTCCATATCTATATAGAGTTTGCCAAAGTAAAAGGGATCATCCACATACGATTTCTGTTGGAATGAGACCACGTAATGAAGCTTGTCATCCAGGGAAATTACATCGGTCAGTGAGAAATCGTAGATATCGAAATATTCATCCGAAAGAAGAATATATGGATTTTTTACCACATCAAGCAGGATGGTGGAGTTGGGTCCTCCCTGGACCTTAAAAAGCAGGGTATCCATCTTCTCCACGTCTGCACTTTTCCGGCCTTTGAAAAGTTTCACCTGGTCCACCTGGAAATCGTTGGAATAGGCACCTTTATAAATGTCAACAACCGCTTCGGAGATGGAGGCATAGCTTCGGCCCTTCCTGATGGTCTCGCGATAGAATCCCCTCATCATCATCGGTTCCCGGCTGTAGTTCTCCCTGATGTTGGCCAGGGCGTCCCTGAGCAGGTCATAGGCATCCCCCGACCTGATGGTAATCTCTTCCAGCTGAACAGAACTCGGGGTAAGCGAGATGGTTTTTGTTCGTTTTCCGTTAAACTGACTCAGTGCCACGGAGTGGTTGCTGAATCCAACATAGGAGATTTTCAGTTCAGAAACATTTGCCCCTACGGCTATCTTAATGGTGAACTCGCCATCGATGTTGGTGACCGTGGCAATGTTGCTTCCGACAGCCTCGATGGTGGCAAAGGGAAGTGTCCTCCCGCTCTGTGCATCCACCACCTTGCCATAGTAGGCCCTGAAACCGGTGGTGTCGGTGAGCTCCTCCTTTGCAATTGTTGCCGCGCTGAGTGAAGCTGTTATGAAGAGGACCACTGCCATCAGCCATGCTCGTCTGGTTTTTTCTGAAGTTTTCATATCTCTGGTTTTTAGTGTTGCCTTTACTATCATGATGCACTAAACGCGTTTTACCCTACAATAGCACGGTCTAAAGTGGCATAAAATTTGCTTCAAATCAATTGTCTAACCAATGGATGCAATCATGAACAGGAACATACTATTTCCAGCACTTTTTGCAGTTGCTCTTCTGTCGGCCTGCACTGCACCGATAAGGGTCTATACCGATGTGGATGAATCCGGAACCTTCGACAGCTATACCACCTACAGCTTCATGGATTTCACCGAGGGAAATCAGAAGACGATAACAGGCATGGAACTGGAGCGCATCAGGGTCATTTTTGCCAGGGAGATCGAGCAGCATGGTCTGCGATTCGTGGAGGAGAATGGTGATGTCTCCATTCAGATTACAGTCTATCACAGGGAGGCCACCGACCGCTATTACTACTACCCGGGCCGCTATAACTATATGGAACGGGCCATCGCCGTGGATCTGTATGACAACCAGACCCTGAAGCATGTGTGGCATGGTACCGCAGTGGGCGAACTGGAAAACGATCCTGCAAAAAGGGCCGAAGAGCTACCCGGGGTTGCGGCTAAGATCTTTGAACAGTATCCGGTTCAGCCTGTGGAGGGGGGTAATCCCGGTGTGAATTAGATCATTTCGGGAGATTTCAGTAGAAATTCATAATAATTCAGGGTTTAAGCGCATATTTCATATTAATTTCTCGAACGAAATCGAGAAATTAATACTTTTTACGTTTCCCGATCCTGAAATCCCGCTTAATAAACTGTATAAAGTCGCGATTAATGCGTTTGCTGTCGGCTTTGGGCATGTTGAGAAAGCGCTTCAGGAGCCGATTGTCTAAAAGTTCGGGTGTGAAAATGTAGACATCATGTTCCATAACACATAAAAAAAGTGGGGGGGGGGTAGATACAATTTCATAATTTAGTTTATACAACTCAACCCAGGATTATTCCTGCACCCTTCTTTTCATCACCATTCCGTGGTGATCGATATGAGATTTATCACAACCTAACTAACATTCATTCCCAATGAAAAACAAACTAATCTCCTGTTTTGCAATCCTTGCTATTGGATCGACTTCTCTACTCTCTCAGGTGAAATACGATTCCGATGGTGACTTTGGAATTGGCACTTCTTCTCCAGCCTACCTGTTGCATATTAAAGAAGCGGATCCAATAATTCTATTTGAGAGCACACTTAACCACGACAATACGATAAGATTCGCTGAAGGAACCAACTCATTTCTTGGAGGTTTCATTCAATATGATGGTGGTGTAAACAGCTTTTATCTAGGAGTTCATTCTTCCACTGGCACTAATTTGAGTCATGACAAATATTCATTGAAAATAGATCGAAATAGTGGTGATGTATTCTTGAACTCTTCACTAAAGGTTCGGTACAGTGACAAATCTGAAAGAATAGTATCTCAAAGTAGCAATGACTATTACAATACCTGTGTAACAGAAGTAACAAATGATAAGACAAAATGCTACGGTGTTCAAAAATATGGTGTGGATAAATTCCATGTCCGAGGGAATGGTGATGTATATGTGCGAGGCGTGAGGGAGCTTTCCGACATCTCATTAAAAGAGAATATTATACAGCTCCGGAATTCAATGGATATTCTTACTCAGCTTAGGCCGGTGAAGTACAATTTTAAGCCAGATCCAGAAGATGAAATCATGCAAGATACAAGGCTTGAATATGGGCTTATCGCCCAAGAGGTTGAGCAGATTATTCCTAATATTGTCAGTACCAGAGAAGATGGTCTGAAGACGATTGCTTACAGAGAGCTTATTCCTTTGCTGATTGATGCAATTCAGAAGCAACAGCTTGAATTAGATGAACTAAAGGCTCAAAACTCTGCCATTCAGAAATCAGCTACAGCTATTACTTCTTTGAAAACTCCTGATGAATCTCTTCAATCATTATTATTCCAAAACATTCCAAATCCTTTTAATGAGAATACAACAATCAGGTACTCAATTCCTGAAATAGAATCGCATGCAATGATCAATGTATATGACCTTCAGGGAAGACAGGTGAAGAGCTATAGCATTGAACAAACAGGCGAAGGAGACATTATGATTCCAGGTTCTGAGCTTAATCCTGGCATGTTCATCTATAATCTCATTGTCGATGGAAAGGAAATTGCATCAAGGAGAATGATCTTGACAGAATAACTTAATAGCAAATTTAAATAACAGACGTATATCATGATATTAAAAACGAAAATATTACTCATTATTCTGGTATTTTTATCAGTAAATGTAAAATCTCAATTCAAAATAAGAGAAGCTATGCTTGCTGATAGTGATGTTCAAAAGGAACTATCATCATATTTAGAGAAGATACCCGTTGGACACGAATCTTATTTTGGGTTTACAAATCGCAATGAAATTGAGGAGGTGAAATTGGGGTCTCCTTTCCAAATCTTGACTTTAGACTATGAGTCGATTGACATTGAATCAGAAGCAATCAATAGAAGTATCCTTTGGTACATTCCTATCATATTAGATGATACATATCGGTGCTTCCTGCATGTAAAGTTGGTAAATAATTCATTTATAGTAGTAGGTATTGGATTGATGGAGTTAGCTAGGGACGTAGATAATTTTGAAAAGCTTCACAATTTCAAACAAATGCAAAATAAAGCTTTATTCTTTGATCCAACATTAAATATTATATGCCTTGTTTCCGACGTAGATAACTATTATCCAATCCGTGAACTTCCACAATGTTCTGATTGTGATACTGCCAATGATCAAGTTTACAATCGAACTGCTTTTCTAAATAGAATTCGGATTTATGATTAACCACATCAACTAATCACATGATTATGAAAATAATAATTCAAATATTCGTATTCATCACTTTGATCTCAGTTCCAATAAAATCACAAATTCTGGATGTGCCTTATAGGAGTGATAATGGCGGTTGCGGCCTATGGTGTTGGGCGAAAAGCTCTCAAATGGTAATTGTTTATTATGGGAATGACATTTTATTATGTGATGTCTTAGAATTTGTAAGGCTGTCTAAACCTTCTCTCTATAACACCAGTGATTGTTGTTTAGATGTTGATAGTTGCTGTTCCTATGGCTTTTTTTATTCAACCATAAATGATCCAAGAGCCATAAACACAATTTTGGATAATTGGTCAATAGCCACAACTTCTATCTCTGCACCCTTATCAACGACTGAAATGCAAACTGAGCTATCAGCTAATCGACCTTTTGCTATTCTTCGCGAAAGGTATGACCCAGGGACCACAAAGAAATCTTATCATGTAATGGTTGCTTACGGATACCTTGATGGAGATGTTTATGTACATGATCCTGGTAACGGTTCAGCAATTTATGACTATGATGATTTTATAGTTCGTGGATCTGATAACATTCAATGGATTAATACCCTGACGATGAATTCTTCTGCAGCATCATGTCCTCTAATACAACACATAATAGGCAGACTAAAAAAAACCGCAAGCATATATAAAGCTCAACAGGATATTTATGCTAGTTGCATTATAGAATCAACTGCAAATGTTTCCTTTGAATGTGGAGGAGATATTATTATTGAGGCTGGATTTAGGGTTGATTTAGGGGGTTCCGTGGTTCTTTATCCTGGAAGTAGTGTTATTTGTCCATAAAACAATAGACCTATGAGAAAATCACTTTGTCTACTCGGCCTACTAATATCAATTCCCTTATTCTCACAATCATTTATAAATGAAGCCAAACTGTGGAGCAATGTTTCTTATGGAACGGAATACGGGTATTCATATGAGTCTTATTATATTAAGATGACAGGCGATACTGTCATCTCAGAGAAACAATATACCAAAGTGCTTAGGTCAAATGACTCCTTACATTTACGGTGGGCTTTGGAAGGTTTCATCAGAGAAAATGATACAGGAACTGTATACTTCCTTAAAAGGAATGGTGGTTTTGAAACTATGTTATATGATTTCGGAATTGATGAAAATGATAGTATCGAAGTCCAAAGCGGTGTATATCAATGGATATATGTTGATTCCATTAGAATAAAACCCTTTGGGATATATCAAGAAGATAGAAAACATATCTATTTATCTGCTATTTATAAGTGGATTAATGAAACTTGGATAGAGGGAGTCGGCAGCATGTATGGTGTATTAACAGATTTGACGTTTTTCGGAAGCATTGGGGAAAATCGAGATCTAGTTTGTTTTTCTGAAAATGATTCATTAAAGTTCCTTACTCCCTCCTTCAATACATGTTTTCCAATAGGTATTTATAATTCAGTAAGTAATTCTCATTTGCCTCTTCCAATTATAGGGATAGTTACTGATAAAGGTATATGTTTCAAATTAAAAGACTCAACATTAGGTGATTACACAATCATTATATTTGATATGAATGGAAAGGTAATGAAAACAGGAAAAGTTTCAGGGATAGAATCTGTTTATTTGGATATATCAGATTTTACTACAGGAATTTATGTCTATCAAATCAAAAATATGGGATTTATTGAATCTGGCAAGTTTATTGTTGAATGATAGATTTAATCCTAATAAATTCAATTCAATTCAATGAATGAATCAGGTAACGGAATTAGTATCAGGAGCAGAATTGGTTATGTTTTTTGTCTACTATTGATGATGACTATTACTTATGCCCAGGAAGCAGATTATAGTTTGCTCCCAGGGGAGTTCATGATTTTTGAACCTGAGGCAGACATCTACATTCCCTACGGATGTTATCATTGCTCCAGTGAAAAATATCTAATCGGAATTAGAATTGACAGTAGTACAAATAGTGCAGATAGCAGCATATTTTATCTTAGTAAGGATATCATGGAACAGGAATTCCCGTGTTACAACCTGGGGCCTTCGGTTATGGGAAGCATCATAGTTGAAAGAATGAATGGGCAGAGTGTGTGTTATACTATGCAACAGGAGGAGATTACCATTACCAGATCTTTGGGCTTAGGTGAATCAAGTCTGTTTTATACTTGTTCAAATGGGAATTATATCACATCAACAGTAGTTTTACATGAACCAGAAGCATTTTTAGGCATAATAGATTCCGTGAAAGTCTTCAGTTTGCAAATGCATGAAAGTTCAGGTAATCCTTCTGAAAATCAGATTAATAATTACATTGTGAAACTTAGTAAAAATCATGGATTAATACAGTTCTTTAATATTCGTGATTTTCCTGGGGCAGTTGATGGCACTTTTTACGTTTCCCGATCCTGAAATCCCGCTTAATAAACTGTATAAAGTCGCGATTAATGCGTTTGCTGTCGGCTTTGGGCATGTTGAGGAAGCGCT